>JBEDJV010000081.1:0-8815 GCA_041172545.1 Bacteroidota bacterium
GGATATAAATTCAAGGCTTCTGTTACCGCTTTTGTAAAGAAGGACATAAATCCTAAGTTCACTTCGTGGTGTTTAGAGAAGGCATCTTTGTATTTTGCGCGTAGGTCCATGATCGGTTTCATGTCTACTTCGTTAAACGTCGTCAACATCGCTGTTTCGTTCTTTACAGCAACGAGACGTTCTGCAATTTTACGACGCAACATCGACATTTTTTCACGGCTTTGGTTGCGGGATCCGCCCCAAACTTTTGCTGCATCCGTAGAGAATCCTGCGGACATTGCTTCGATGACATCTTGTTTAGTAATGCGTCCATCTTTACCGCTAGCTTTCACTTGGTTCGCTGAAACGTTGTTTTCTTTCATCATTTTTGCTGCCGCCGGTGAAGCGGATCCAGCTGCATATGAATCAGATTTGATGGGGTCAGGATTTGGTGCTACTGTCGCTTTCTCTTCTTTTATCGGAGCTGCTGGAGTTGCTTCAGCAGGTTTTGCTGCTGCTACTGGCGCACTTCCTGCTGGTTTCGCTGCGGATGTGTCAATTAAACATACTACTTGTCCAACTTTAACGACATCACCTTCCGCTGCTTTGAGCGTAATGATTCCGCTTTCTTCTGCTGGAAGTTCGAGTGTTGCTTTGTCGGAATCAACCTCTGCAATTGCTTGGTCTTTTTCTACGTAATCACCGTCAGCAACCAACCAAGTTGCGATTTCCACTTCTGAGATTGACTCGCCCGGACTCGGGACTTTCATTTCTAGCATAGCCATAATTTCTTTTTTTAAGCTCGTGTTATTTTGCGTAAGCAAAGATGTCGCTGAACAACTTCGCTAACCTAATTTCGTGTAATTTTTTTGATCCTTCCGCGGATGCTGCAGAAGCTGAACGACAAATACCTTGAATAGGTAGGTGTCTCATGCTCATTGCGATGTGTGTCCAAGCACCCATGTTTGCAGGTTCTTCTTGTGCCCACAAAATGTTCTTCGCTTTGTATTTCGCGAGAATCGCATCGATTTGGACTTGTGGCAATGGATACAATTGTTCTACGCGAACAAAAGCCATGTTTTTCACACCTAATTCTTCCGCTTTTACTTTCATTTCGTAGTAGAATTTCCCGCTACAAAGTACGACTGTATCAACGGATTTAGCGTTAGCTGTTGGATCATCTAATACTTCTTGGAAGGAACCACTAGCCAATTCTGCAAGGCTAGAAGTAGCGGCAGGATAACGCAACAACATTTTAGGAGAGAAAACCACCAACGGTTTTCTGAAATCTCTTTTCATTTGTCTACGCAATAAATGGAAATGATTCGCAGGAGTTGACGTGTTGACGATTTGCATATTCAAATCTGCACATTGCTGCAAGAAACGCTCCATTCTTCCGGAAGAGTGCTCTGCACCTTGTCCTTCGTATCCATGTGGCAGCAACATGACCAGTCCACTTTGTGTTGCCCATTTGTCCTCCCCAGCAGAAATAAACTGGTCGATCATGATTTGTGCACCATTGAAGAAATCTCCAAATTGCGCCTCCCAAATCGTTAAGGAGTTTGGCGTCGCTAAAGAGTAACCATATTCAAATCCAAGAACGCCGTATTCCGAAAGCAAGGAATTGTAAATGGAGAAGTTTGCTTGTTTGTCAGCCAACAAGTTTAATGTTTCGATTTCTTCTTCTGTGTCTTCTGTTTTGACTACAGCGTGACGGTGTGAAAAGGTTCCACGTTCCACGTCTTGTCCAGAAATACGAACGGGATGTCCTTCTGTCAACAAAGTAGCATAGGCCAACATTTCTGCAGATCCCCAATCAAGTTTGTCATCGTTGAATGCATTCAAGCGATCCTCGAATATTTTGGCGATTTTACGGAAGTATTTTTTTCCTTCAGGAAGCGTCGAAAGTTTGATTCCAAGTTCGAGTAATTTTTTCTTGTCAAGTCCCGTTTTTGGTGATGACTCAAAATCTTTTTCCGTTCCGTGGCGGAATTTCTCCCACGTTAAACTCAAGAAATCGTAAACAAGTGCTTTTTCATTTTTACGGGATGCGGTAAACTCATCCTCCAAAAACTGTTGGTATTCTTCTTCAATGCTTTTCGCTTCCTCCTTGGACAAGATTGCCTCGCGCTCAAGTTGCTCGAAGTAGATGTCTTTCGGATTTGGATGCTTTGCAATGATGTTGTATAATTTCGGTTGGGTGAATTTCGGTTCATCACCTTCGTTGTGACCATATTTACGGTAACACAATAAATCGATGAAAATGTCACGGTGGAATTGTTGTCTGTATTCCATCGCGATTTCGATGGTTTGAACAACCGCTTCAATGTCGTCTCCATTTACGTGGAAAACTGGACATAAGGTTGTTTTCGCGACATCTGTACAGTAGGTAGATGAACGTGCATCCAAGTAGTTTGTGGTAAATCCAACTTGGTTATTTACAACAATGTGAATGGTTCCACCAGCGCGGTAACCATCTAGTTGAGCCATTTGAATGGTTTCGTAAACGATTCCTTGTCCGGCAACTGCGGCATCTCCGTGAATTAACACCGGACAAACCTTCGATTCATCGTGAAAAACCTGGTCGATTTTCGCTCGGGAAATCCCTTCTACAACAGTGTTTACTGCTTCGAGGTGCGATGGATTTGGAGCGAGTGTTAAGCCAACTTCCTTGTCGCCATTCATTTTGACGTGTGAAGTAAAACCTTGGTGGTATTTCACGTCACCATCGAAATATCCTTCAAAGTCGAATTGTTTTCCTTCGAATTCGGAGAAGAAGTCACGTGGACGTTTCTCGAAAATGTTTGTCAAGGTATTCAATCGTCCGCGGTGAGCCATTCCCATCACGAAGTATTCAACACCGAGACTTGATCCTTTTTGAACGAGTGTATCTAATGCTGGAATCAATGCTTCACCACCTTCGATGGAGAATCGTTTTTGTCCAACGAACTTCTTGCCTAAAAACGCTTCAAAACCAGAAGCTTGATTCAATTTTTTAAAGATTTGAATTTTGCGGTTTTTATCGAAACTTGGACGGTTATTTAATTCGATTTTATTTCGGAACCAATCAATGCGGTCTGGATCGCGCATGTAGATGTATTCGATTCCGATGGATTGACAGTAGGTCAATTCCAAGTGAGCAATAATGTCACTTAGTTTCGCTGCACCAATACCAATTTCTTCCCCTGCTTGAAAAACTTCGTTCAAGTCAGCCTCGCTTAACCCGAAATTAGAAATTTCAAGTGTTGGAGCATATTGTCTGCGTTCGCGAACTGGATTGGTTTTCGTGAAGAGGTGTCCACGTGTTCGGTAGCCATTGATCAGGTTTAACACCTTAAATTCTTTGATGTAGTTTTCAGGGATAACTCCTTTGTCTTCAAAATTTGTTTGGGCAAATTCGAATCCTTCAAAAAACTTATTCCAACTACTATCTACATTCTCTGGGTTCTGACGATATTGTTCGTACAGGTAGACGATGGCATTAACATCGGCATTTCCCACATATGAAATCTTATCCATTCGCTTCAATCCTTTTATTTCCCGACAAAGTTAGGAATTTGATGGTAAAATGAAGGAAATGTTAAGCCTGGATTAAGACGCTTTGGTGAGTGGTTTTTTTAGTTAATTAGGATTGTTTTCGCGTTCAACATTCAACGTTAGATATTTCTGAATCCTTTGCTCAACATGATTTACAGAGATGTCAATCGCTTTTAGTTTTGGAAATTGGCTCGATTCATTTCGGTCGTTGATATGGATGTATTTTCATACTACGCAAAAAAAATGCGGAATACAATTGATATAGATAGATTGTGAGTCGTTTTGGAAAAGGAACGAAACAAAAAAGGCTCCCATGGGGAGCCTTTTCAACTTATGGTCTGAACCTTATTTTTTTACGAAGCGTTTTGTTACGGCGTAGTCATCAGAAAGAATTCTGATTTGATACATTCCTTGTGCCAAAATCGCTGTGTTCATTTTTACAATCGCACCTTGGTTAGCGGGAACAACTTGAAGAACTTTTCCGCTAAGGTCAAGAATTTCAATGCTTGTTACAGCTTCATCAATGTTCTTCATGTCCACGAACAATTCATTGTCTGTTGGATTCGGATACACACTGATGGCGTCTAATGGATTTTCAGTAAGTCCACTTGATGCAGTGATGTTGATCATGTAATCTTCCACTTCACCGTATGTACTTTGTCCACATGGATCAATTGCACCATCTACAGAATACGAAATGCGAACACGCATTCTTACGTTTCCAGTTACGGCAGTTGTTGGAACAGTAAAGTTGAATACATTCGACCATCCTGCAGCAACAAGCACGTAAGCCACTTGTTCTCCTGGATCACTGAAGCTATTGTTGTTGTTGAAGTCAATCCACCCAGCCACTTCGTCGTCAGTGTAAGCTTGTGCCGTTTGACCAATAATTCCTGGTAGAATCGTCAAGTCATACGCCGTTCCTTTCGCTAAAGTAGTGGTGATGTTTGAATAGTCTCCGTATCCACCTGTTGAGCAAGTCGTGGAATTGTTGATGGTGTTCAAAGTAACGGTATTGATGTATTCATCGCACGTAGCTGAAGAACCAGCACATGGTCCAGTCATCGCGGCAACAATGATGTAGTTGTTTTTGATTTCACTATCGGATCCCTGTGCATTTGTAGCTGTCAAGGTAACCGTGTATTGTCCAACCGTATTGAAGGTAATTTGTGGATTCTGACTTGTAGCACTTGTTCCACCTGCATACGCCCATCCAGTCGCTGGTGCTACTGTCCATGCCCATGATGTTGGAAGTCCAGTTGTTAGGTCTGTAAATGTAACCGTTGTTGCCGGTGTCACATTTGTTTGACTCGCCACGAAATTCGCTACAGGAGCTGTTGGTACGACCACTGAACACGGATCACTTGAACCAGCTAATTGCAATACACCTGAATTTGTTGGGTCCAACCAAGGTTTCAACTGACGATTCGTCGCTGTTCCGTTGTTTGTCCAGTGAAAGGCCATTTTTCCATATTGGTCCGGAGCAGTTTGCGCTGTACAAAACGATCCACCACCTGTCAAAGTCCCAATCACATATCCTTGAGAACCGTTGAACAATGGGGAGCCTGATGATCCACCCTCTGTTACTCCGTATCCGTTCGAATTCGATGTCCATGTTACTCTCCAGTGTGAACCAGTTGCTGTACCCCATTGTGTACTCACTGTATTCCCTGAAAAGGTAGAGATTTTCTTAATGTCTCCAGCTGGATGATGGATCCCAACTCCACCGGTAGTAGCTGCTGTATTGGCATTCCAACCATTCCAATATGCGTTGAAAGCCGTTGATTTTAATTGGGTAATAATAGATGCTTCGTTACTTGCTGTTCCCATTTTAACAAGTAAAAAGTCCGAACCAGAGTTTCCTCCACCGTCACCAGCATCCGCGATGCGCAAACATCCTGTGATGAAATGACTAGCTAAAGAACCTGCTGTAGTTGGATTCGTACATGTCGGCGCTTCGTAGCCAAAATAGAATTTCCATTGTGTCATGTTTGCCGTTGTGGCATTCACTCCACAGTGAAGCGCTGTTAAAAAATATGGTTTACAGTCAGCAGCCGTATTGTTAATCAAGGTTCCAGAACACCATCCAGCTTGAGCACCTTCAACAACGTAAATACGAGCAACACCTCGTTTTTCATCTTGCCAAGGATCTCCAACTGGTGTACAGTTTACGTTTACTTCACATGGATCCGATTCATTGATTTTTTGTGCAACTGAATTACCTGTTGAACGGTAATTGTACATGATGCGATCGATCTCAATTTGAGATGGCGTTGTGTATTTCGGCTCTATTAAAGTCAATAAAAGTTTGTCTCCAAAACAAAGCGCCGCATTCTGACGGAAATGGTCTTGAACATCAGCAGCTGTCATCAAAGGATGAACATCTTGTCCTTTCATGTTCTGAATGCGAAGGGTAGAAGCACCGTTTAATTTGAATGTTTCAAATAAGAAACTGATGGCCTCTGCGTTTGGCGCATCAACGATTAGCTGCCATTGACGATCACCATTCGAAAGCGTCGACCAAAGCCCGCTATTTTCTGTTGTAACGTTGATTAAACGTGCAACAGCGATGCGGTAAAGCAATCCTTGTTGATCTCTAAGTGCATCTTCCTCCGCCAATTGAGCGCGGTTTGGCGCTTCAATAGAGCGCACGGGAATATTTTTGGAGACCTCAAATTTGTTGATGCTGGACATGTAGGATTGTCCGAACACATTCGAACTTACCATAAACGCCAACAATAAGGTTGAAAGTATTAATTTTTTCATGGTTTGATAGTTTGTTGTAATTTCACCTCAAAAATAGAACTTTTTCTTAATTTTCAAAGGTATGTTGCGAGTTTGTTTGGTGGAAGATGAACAAAGTTTAATTGAACTAATCTCCCTTAATTTAGAAATGGAGGGTTACCACGTTCAATGCTTTACGGATGGACAAACAGCGCTCGAAGCGTTCGAAAAGCCCTTTCATTTTGACTTAATCATCCTGGACGTAATGCTACCGCACGTGAATGGATTTGATCTTTGCCGAGAAATCCGAAAACATGACGCAACACCCATTTTGTTTTTATCAGCAAAAGGCTGTGGCAGGATTAAAATTAGGGGCGAATGATTACTTGGCAAAGCCATTTGATTTGGAGGAATTGTTGTTGAAAATTCAAATTCTTACCCAAGGACTGGTCAATGCTGAAGCACAAAACTTTATGAAAATAGGTCGATTCCGTGTAGATTTTAGCACATTTAACGTGCAAAACGATGCAGGAACGGTCATTCATCAATTTTCCAAACGCGAAATTGAATTATTGACTTTGTTTAATGAAAAAGAGGGCAAAGTGATTTCTAGAAATGAAATTTTGGACCGTGTGTGGGGAACAGATCAGTTTCCGACCACCCGTACCATTGACAATTACATCCTCGTTTTTAGAAAACTATTTGAAGCGGATCAAAAAAATCCACAGCACTTTTTTTCCATTCGAGGTGTAGGATACAAGTTTCTTTCTTAGTGCTCAACTGCACCAAGTTCTTCTGGATTGTGTTTGTGCTTGAATAGCAGAGCAAACAACACAGCAACAACTAAACAATATCCCGCAAAGGTGATCCAGGTGAAATGCCAGTTGGTAGATCCGTCTCCATTGGTGAAGTATTGATCGATGATCCAACTGCTGACGATGGTGCCGAAGTATGCACCGAATCCGTTGGTCATCATGATGAAAAGTCCTTGTGCGCTGGAGCGCATGCTCGCGTCCGTTGTTGTTTCGATGTACATCGATCCGGAGATCAAGAAGAAATCGAAGGCCATTCCGTAAACGATGCAGGACAATACGATGAATACGCTACCCATTGGCACCATGCCGAAGGCGAAAAATCCGTAACGCAGGACCCACGCAAAAAGGGCAAAAAGCATCACGTTTTTCATTCCGAAGCGCTTCAAGAAGAACGGAATAGTTAAGATGAATACGGTTTCGGATACTTGAGAAATGGAATAAATGATGGTGGAATATTTTTCAACTACGGATCCTTTTTCAAATCCACTTAGGAAGGCATCCCCGTACATGTTGGATAATTGCAATGCTGCTCCAAGCAACATCGAGAACAAGAAGAACAGCGCCATTTGGTAGTTCCCAAATAAGCGAAATGCGTCCAGTCCGAGTTGGGAAATCAATGATTTCTTCTCGCTATTTTTCCCCTGTGGTGTACAAGCGGGGAGGGTAAAGGCATATAGTCCGAGTAAAATGGCAATTGTTCCCGCAATGACAAATTGCATGGAATTGTCCTTGCTTCCAGATAGATTCGTAATCCACATTGCCGCAATGAATCCGATCGTTCCCCAAACACGAATGGAAGGAAAGTCCTTGACAACGTTTCCGTTGAACATGTTTAGGATGCGGTAGGAAACGGAATTCGAAAGGGAGATGGTAGGCATGTAACAAATCATCCCGGCGAAAATCACCCAATAGAGTACATCGTATTCAGGCATATGTAAAAAAAACGGAATGTTTTCTTGAACAAAGCTTAGGTTTGGAATCAACAATAGTATGCTTCCGTAACAAATGTGCAGTAATCCATATAGTCGTTCGGCACGCATCCATTTGTCTGCAATGATCCCGATGATCGAAGGCATTAAAATGGAGGATAGGGCCAAGGTGGAAAAGATTGCTCCGAATTGACCGAAAGTCCAACCTTTGCCGACTGTGCAATACGTTCCAATAGTAGTTAACCAAGCTCCCCAGACAAAGAACTGTAAGAAGCTCATCGCTGTTAATTTGTACTTGATTGTAGAGATAGAGGTATTAATCGCGTCGTTTGATTTCATCACGTATTTTAGAGGCTAGTTCGTAATCTTCATTTTCAATCGCCTCCATCAATTTCGTTGAAAGTTCATCTACGTTGACATCTTTCCACTCGTTTCCATCTGCGGAGAAAACGTGGTCTTCTTCATCATCCTCATCAAAGTCAAACGCTTCATTCGTGTCATTTTCAGCGCCACCAACTTCGTCTAGGATTTGACCTAAAGTAAAAATAGGTGCATTGAAACGCACACCGATGGCAATGGCATCCGATGTTCGGCTATCGATTTCGGTTTGTTGTCCGTCTCGTTCGCAAATAAGCTTTGAATAGAAAACGCCTTCGTGAAATTTGTAAATCAAAATTTCTTTCACCGTCACCCCAAAGGATTTGCAAAAAGATTTGAATAAATCATGTGTCAATGGACGGGAAGGAGTCATTTTCTCCAATTCCACGGCAATTGCTTGAGCTTCAAATCCACCGATAACAATCGGTAATTTGCGTTTACCAGCGACCTCAA
>JBEDJV010000082.1:0-6550 GCA_041172545.1 Bacteroidota bacterium
CCACCTTATCGAATACTACGGTCGAGACTATGGTGAGAGTTGGATTGGGGTCGCCTCTAGCCGTGAGACAATATCCAGTTGGCCAAGTTCCATTCGTTTTTCCATCATTACAATCGCAGTTACTAGAGCCGTAATCAACCGTAACTGTTTTAACAGATCCAATCGTATCAATGGTAATGATCACATTACACGCCGTTTTCTGCTGAACTGGTTTGTCTCCAGGATGTGTAACAATGACACCGCCATTTTTGTAATACACCATGTTTCCTGTAATCGCTTGATCGGAAATATTGGTCATTTCATCAAAAGCCGTTTCAACTTTTCGGTTGACCTCAGCCGATTGATCTTTGTCATAACGGAATTTACCACATGCACTAAGTACAATTGAGAATCCCAAGCTAAATAGAACGATTTTTTTCATAACTTAAAATTTAAAAACTGTTTCGTGAGGAACAAATTCCCTGCCAATTTTGTTTACAAATTCAATTTTTTACGCACTTCTTGAGAAATACCTTCTTTATGTAGGTAAATGTTGATGGTTTTGTACTTGAAGTAGTTTTCAGATACATATAAATATCCTTTTGGATAGTTGGAAGTACCCCAAGAATTTTTAACCAAGAAATAATTCACTCCATTTTGATCAGTGTACAATCCCACGATGTGCATTCCATGGTCATCCGTTGTTGTTTTGTTATCGTACGCTTCCTGACGTAATTCCTGCGTGATTTTTAGTTCTTTTGTCGGTTCAATGAAGGCATTTGATTTACGCTCTGCACCTGCATTGTTGAAGTTTTTGTTGTCTTTTCCAACAACTTCTACGCTTTTTGGATCTTCCGGAACGATCGCAATTCCATTACGGAAACTAAATCCTTTTTCCGAAACATCCGCTCCCCAAGCGATGGTGTATCCATTTTTCAAGGCTTCTTTCGTCACTTCTACTAAGTCATTCATCTCCACATTGTAACTTTCTCCCCAAGCCCAGTTGTCTGGAATTTCCAAAAGACATTTTTTGTACACCTCGTGATTGGTAAAGGACGTCAAAGAAACGTAATTATCCATGTTCAATTTCACATGCTCAGCAAATGATTTCGGCGTATATTTCTTTCCTTCGAATTCGAATTCTTTGACATCTTTTCCGATATTCTTATCGAGAATTTTGTTGTATTCTTTTTTCCATGAATCAGAAATCCCTTCTGGGCTTCCCAATTTTGTCATCATTTCTTGCATGATTTTATTCAAGGCATTGAACATTTCTGCATGATTATAGGTCTCTGTTTTTTCGAGTCCAGTGTAATCTGCATAAGGAACAATTCCATATTTACGGATAACCAACGGAATGTCATGAAAAGCACCACCCTCACCGAAATTCGTTTTTCCATCCATACGGATGTATTTTTCCGCTTTCATTTCATATGCCTTTCGAACGGTATACATTTCGGAAAGAACGATGTCTTTACCGACACCTAAACGCATCAATTCAGATTCAAAAAAGGACATTCCAGAGAAGGACCAACATGTACCGGTTTGACCTTGGCTTTGAACAGGTGTTGCATCTAAATGGACAACTTTCTGAAATTGGTATTTACTCCCTTCTGCATTGGTAACCTGTGCCAATGATGACATTGTTGCACCAAAAAAGATTGGCAACAAAAATTTAATTGTTCTCTTCATGTGTTGATTTATAGTTTACAAATCCAACCTTCGATTCCTTTGGAAGATACGCTAGATTGAATTGCTTGAATTTCTGTTTGATTTGCAGCTGAACCTGCACTCACTCGGATGAGTGTTCCACCTGGTAAAATATGGGCATTGAATCCGTCAGCTTGAAGTTTCTGAACAAAGTTGTTCGCATTTCGCTCATCTGAGAAACAGCCTACGATGTATTCGAAGTTTGCTTTCACTGCAGCTTGCTCAACTACTGTAGCTGTTGTTTCAAGGTTAGGAACCTTTACAGCAAAAACGGTTGACTCATCGTATTGATAAAGTCCGACTGCTCCTGGTTCCACCGCGGCAAGCTGTTCATCAATATTCGCTTCATTTGCAATGATAGTTTCAAATGGAGCAATTTGTTTTTCAGCGTATCGAACGGTAATATTTCCACGAAGTGGATTAAAATCCTTGTAGGAAATTAGCCCCGAATGCAACACATCTGTTTTCATTGGAATCCAAAACGAATAGAAAGCGAATGGCAGCAAACATGCAGCTGCAGCATACTTCCAGAATTTCGTTGGATTTTTTTGCGTTGATTCTTCTGTAGAAATTGGATTTAACTTAATAATCGGCGTTTCCTCTTGAACCTGATTAGGAACAAAGGTCACGTTCGACAATCCATAAGAACTCAAGAGCAAATTAAAATGACGGTCTTGTTCGAAACGTACAATGCCATCCGCATCCTTCGTAAAAATCCCAAGTTTTGGAATACTTACTTGCTTTCCTTGTGCTAAATCTGCATTTAATTTCCCTGTGAAATCTGTCAGTTGGCTAACACCTTCTTGGTAATAAAGTCCATTCAAACGTGCATATTCAGCCAAAACTAATCCATCATCGTTGATGAGGTTACGGTTGAACAGTAATTGTTTGTACGGTGCTTGAAGAATGCCTTTTTCAAAGTCGATTTGAGCCGATATTGTTTTCGAGACGAATCCACCAAAATTTGGTAACACCACGCAATTGTGGCGCAAAATGAGTTGACAAATGACTTCTTCAAATGGGATCATTTACCAAATTTACAAAAGAAAGATGGAATTACAAAAAACGAAGGACATTCTCCACATCTTCCGGTGTGTCAATGTTCGGTGTTTCGATGTCCGTTTGAACAACTTTGATAGGGAACCCGTAATACATCCATCTCAATTGTTCCAATGATTCCATTCTCTCCAAAGCGGTGGGTGTCAATTGGCAAATGCGTGCTAAGGTGTTTGCTCGGTAGGCATAGAGTCCAATGTGTCGGAGAAAAGGGTAATTCGATACATATTCCCCTTTAAAATGGTATGAATTCGGCACGCAACTACGGCTAAAATACAGCGCATTTTCTTGATGATCAAGGACAATTTTTATACGGTTCGGATTCTTCAAATCTGCTTCATCGCTTGTTGGAATTCCCAACGTGGCAATGTTCACCTCCGGATGTATAAACGCGCTTAATAGTTGGTCTAGTTGCATAGGATTTACCAATGGCTCGTCTCCTTGTATGTTAATGACTACATCGAATCCTGGATTTAATGCAGCCACTTCTGCGCAACGATCCGTCCCACTCTGATGTGATGTATTTGTTAAACAAACATTTCCGCCAAAGCGAAGAACCTCATCCACGATGCGTTGATCATCGGTTGCAACGACGATTTTTGTCAGTGTATTCGACTTGGATGCACCTTCATAAACCCGTTGTATCATGGACTTACCCTTTAGGTCAATCAATGGCTTTCCGGGAAAACGAGAAGAGGCGTATCGAGCTGGAATGATTCCGAGTACTTTCATTAAAATTTCATTTGTAGTTGTGCGATAAAGTTTCTCGGTGGCTGAATATCTCCAGGTCGACTTGAATATTCTGCATTCAAAACATTGTTGACAATGAAGCTCACACGGAAGTTTTCGTTGATTTTATAGGCGATGCGCGCGTCAAAAACCACATTTCCCTTGTTGTGTTTTTGTCTATATTCTTTGAGTCCAGGGAGGATGTAAACCGTACTATTCACCGCTGGATCTAAGTCTGATTCAAACACTCGGTCGATGTTGCGCATGAAACTATTGTAGCGAGAAGAAACGCCAAAACTCCAATCTTTGTAGTTGGCCTCAATATCTGCTTTTGCTAAATGTCTAAATCGGTATTTCAACATATTTGTTGTCGTGTCAGAATAGGTTGATGTGTAGAGGTTGTTACTATTTAAACTAATCGGATTCATGTAAGTATATCCGATTAGAGAAATTAATTCTACGTTTCCTAATTTTCCCATTGAATTGAAGGAAAAGTCTAATCCTGAAATTCTTGCCTTTTCTACGTTCTGTGCTTGGAATCCAACCCAATCGCTTACGTTGTAATTACCGCTAGTCAAGAATGTAATGTCCTCAGGACTCGGATTAATCGGGTTCAACGGTTTTTGTGAAATTGGATTGAAATACACAAATGAGAATTCCATCATATTGCTGTATTGATTAATAAATGCAGCTAAATCTAAATAACCTTTCCATGAACCAATTTTCACTCCTTGCTTGATGCCGATTTCACCTGCCCAACCAATTTCTGGAGTTAGATAGGGATTTGGGAAGATATTCAATGCGCCTACGGAAGTTTGTGTGTATCGTTCAGCAACGGAAGGGTAACGAATACCTTGTCCAAAAGACGCCCGAAGATGCGTAAACTTGGCAGCTTGATAGTGAATTCCCGTTCGAAGAATCGGATAAAAAGGAATCTTAATGTTCTTCTTTTCTGAAAGCATAAAATCCGTGTCTCCACTTTTGCCATCCATCTGAAAATATTCCAATCGTGCACCAGCGCTAAAGTCCCATTTGCCTTTATGTAATTCAAGTTGTGAATACAAGGCCAGGTTTTCAGAATTGTGGTCACCAAATAAATTGGAACGAACTACGTTGTAAATATTTGATGCGCCTGACGTTAATGTTCCACCATTTTTAAATTGCTTTTGGATGGAATAATCAGAAAAGTAAATTACCGCTCCATTACTTTGATTTGGATTGTTGATGTTGGTGTTTCGCGCATAATAAACACGCGTTTTCAAATGGTGTAAATTGTTCTTTTTATCGATGAATTTTACGTAAGGATCGACAAACAAACGCTGACCAAAGTTATATGTTAGGGTTGATGCTGCATTACTCGTATCTGCTCCCCCACTTGGAACATATCCCAGAGAGTCACTTTGCCAGATTAAAAAACTTCCTGTTTTTTGTGCTTGATAATTGTATCCGATTCCAGCTTTCAAACGTGTTGCTGTTTTGGGTCGAAAATAAATGGTTCCACTCACACGCGCACGGTTTTCAATTTCCCCTTGACGGTAGCCGTCGTTTTTAAATAAGGTTGTTGAAACCGTATATCCCATGTAGCGATTCATTTTGGAGTGATACGCTTCTATTTGTTGAAACATCGGTGACTTATCCCACCATTTTAAACTTGCTCTTGCCGGGTCACCATAGATTCCATTTTGGATTTTAATTTTCGTTTCAGGAGTTGATTTTGGCTCTTTTTCTGCCAAGGCAATCACTCCGTTTAAGGCTCCACTTCCGTAAAGTACCGAAGATGCGCCTTTCATTACCTCAATTTGAGATGCTTGTTCCATTGGAATAGCGTTCCATTGTGTATCACCAGCATAACCAGAAAGCAAAGGCATTCCGTTCCATAAAAGCAAGACTCGACTTCCTGTTCCATAGGCGAATCCAGATCCACCGCGGATGCTTACTTGTCCGTCCATGGTGTAAACTCCCGGTGTTTGATCCACCGCTTGTTCTAAGTCCGTAATTCCTTTGTTATCGATCAATTGAGGTTTGATGATTTCCATCGAAACAGGGATTTCTTCAATGGCTTGCTTGCGTTTTCCAGCACTTACGACGACTGTTGCCTCGTCTTTGGTTTTTGTTTTCAAGAAAACGGTAATTGGACCAGCGGATTTAATCTCCAGAGTATCATTGACAAACTGAATCATGGAAACAAAGATTCTCACTGGATATGTTGCTGGAGTCAAGGTAAATTCCCCGGCGTAATTTGTCAGGGTTTTTTGTCCATCAGAGGACATTACTTTTACATTTTGGATGGCTTGATTGTCTTCTAAACTAAAGACTGTTCCAGTAACTTGACCTTGAACAAGTAAGGTGAACAAGGTGAAAAACGATGCGAAAAATAATTTATTCATAATAACGTAGTAGGATGTGAAAATAACGAATTCAACGAGATTTTCGTGTGTTCTGCTCGAAATTATAAATCGTATTGCAATTGAAGGGTGAAATTTCTCGGCGCTTGAAGATCTCCTGGGCGTGATGAATATTCAGCGTTTAAAAAGTTATTTGCAATAAAATTGAATTTAATTCCTTTTTTCAGTTCGTAACTAACGCGTGCATCGAAGACAAAAACCCCTTTACTAAATTGTTGGCGGTACTGTTGCATGCCAACGAGCAATTCCGTTCCTAATACACCCACTTCAAAAGCGCGGTCAATATTTTTCATGAAGCTATTGTAGCGCATGGATCCTCCGATACTCCATTTTTTGTATGTTGCTTGGATATCTGCTTTCGCTAAATGGTTAAATCGGTATTTCAGCATATTGGATGAAGTGTCCGAAAATGATGCTCTGTAAATAGGATCGTTGTTTAAACTGATGGGATTCATGTACGTATAGCCTAACAAGGATGCCACTTCTACGTTGCCAATTTTTCCTGAGCTGTTGAATGAAAACTCCAGTCCAGTGATTCGCGCTTTTTCGGCATTCTGAGCTTGAAAGCCAACCCAATTGTAAAAATAATTGATGGCATTGGGATTACTTGTTTGGAGTGTTGCCATTGTATCAGGCTTATAAACACCGAAGGAGAATTCGGTCATATTGCT
>JBEDJV010000083.1:0-6521 GCA_041172545.1 Bacteroidota bacterium
TATAAAGTCCTGCGTAAGGACCCTGCTTGACTTTTGTCACCTTGTTTGGATTGAATAACATAAAGAATAATCCGATGATCAAGGAACATAACAGAATCAATCCAAAGCGCATGTGTTTTTTAGATTCAGTAGGAAAGGAAAATTTCATAAGTAGTTGTTTAGTGCGTCTCCGTACAACTAAGTTAAACTTTGGTTCATTGAGACACACAAAAAACGTAAAAAATGCAACTTTCTAACAAGGAGAAATTAAAAATAGAATTTCAAGGCACATTCAAGTCCAAGTGCATTTGGACGAAGTATGGTCGATTTTGAAATCGACTTTATCGCATAACTATACTTTGGAGCGACAAAGACTGAAAAATGCTTGGAAACGGGGTATTCGGCACCAAGTTGTATCAAATGGAAATACGAATTGGAAACGAGTTGAGCGCTTACATTGTTTCTAATGGCCTTAAATCCATTGATGTTTAGTATTTGATTCGCTTGTGAGATGTGATTGTAAATCAATCCAGTTTTCATGGTGAGTTTCCAGTTGTTCCAATTAAACACAAAACCGGCAGTTATCGGAACTTGAGTACTTTTGATTGTGTTTGAAATTTGGTAATTCAAATGTAGGAAAGTCGAATCTTCAAAATTCAATTCGTTTTCTTCTTGATCCTCCGGATCATCGTGTAAATGATTCTCGTGAATTTGAAAGGAACTAATAGAAGATTCAAAATTCAATTGGTGAGCAAGCGGATCAATTTCCACGATTTGTTGTTGTAAGGTTTGTTGCGTTAAATAAGCGGAAGTTCCTAAGCCCATTCCTAACTCTAAATGACGGCCAAATTGGGCTTGAAATCCAAGTTTAACATTCGTAGTTGTCATTCCTTTTTCATTGGACGCATAAGTTGTTCCTGTTCCGTATGTTCGGTCCGTTTGTACTCGGTTAAAGGACGTTGGCTCAAATCCTAAACTAGCAGATAAAAACACAGGAAAATGCTTTTTATACGGTGAGCCTTCGGCTAGTGTAGTAGTGGAGCTCACTAAACGTGCAGCATTTCGAAGCGCTAATTTTTCCAGTGCAAAAGCATCTTCTAAACGACTGTTTTTCTCCGCTTGTTCTAAAGATGGATGCGTCAAACGCTGATCAGCGACAAGTTCGTTAGGTAAAGTGGCATTGATTTCCGCTGAATGGAACTGAGTTCTGTCAAACGTGGACAATGGATCTTGATTTTTAACAGTCGAAAATGATCCATTCACCTCAATTTCATGAACAGATCTAGTTTTGTCGTTTGGTTTTGCATCAGGGAATCTAGTTTCTTCAACTGAGGTTAAGTTTCCGTTTGTTCGTGCATTTCGTGAAGCGTAAGCTGTATTTTTTTGCGAATTCAGCTTCGTGCTTGAAAGGATGGAGTTGGATGTATTTTGTTTGGAAGCTTCTTGTCGAACACCGATGTAGTAACCTGTTCCCAGTGAAATGAAAACAAGTAAAGCTGCTCCAAGAATCCAAACGCGATTTTTTGACACGACATGTTGATCCGAACGAAGGAGTTCATCGTTCAGTCGTTTCCAAAGGATATCTTCAGGGAAGGTAGCTTTCCCCTGTAATTTTTCCTTTAGTTTGGACTCAAATGGATCTAGTTCTCTTTTCATCGTTTAGCTAACAATACTAAATAGTTTGGCTTCTTTGATTAATAATTTCGATTTTAATATGTTTTTTGCATCGAATAGGTGTGACTTTGATGTCCCAACATTAATTCCTAGTTCATCTGCAATTTCTTTATGTGAGTATCCCTCAATCACAAATAAGTTGAAGACAATCTTTGCCCGTGGTGGTAATTCTTGCACCAATGCGAGTAAATCTTCATGTGCCATGTCATCTAAAATAGATGGTTCCACATCTGAGAAATGTTCAATGACGTGTAAATGTTCGTTGGACTCATACTTATTATTGAGTCGAATGTTATCAATAGCCGTATTCACGAACACGCGTTTAATCCATCCGGGAAACTGATTTTTATTCGACAATTTGGGCAAGTTCTCAAACACCTTAATAAACGCGTCTTGAAAGATGTCTTCAGCTTGACTTCTGTTTTTTGCATAGCGTAAACAGAGGGTAAACATTTGAGCCGAAAACAAATCGTAAAGTTCTTTTCGTGCTTTTTCATCTCGCTGGATACAGCGATCGATCAGTGCTTCGAAAATTTGAACTTCTTTGTGCATTTACCTAAAGACGTTAGAATATGTAATTAGGTTGGAATGAAACCAAACTGTTGTTTTACTTGATGAGTAAAACCAACCAGCCACCTAGAATTCCTGCAAGGCAAAGAATCAATACAAGTGCTTGAATGAGGGACATTTGGATTTTCTGACCTTCTCCTTGACGAGAAAGCGAAAGCACCATTAATCGCAAGTATAAGTAGGCTCCGATCAATGAGGCAACGATTGCTAATACAACGAATGGAAGGTAATTTCCAAACGCACTGGATAACAATAAGTATTTCCCGAAGAATCCTGTGAACGGAGGAATTCCCGACATGGACAAAAGGGAAATAACCAATGTGATTCCGATGAGTGGGTTCGAATATCCGATTCCTTTCCAGTTGGACAGTTCATCGCTGTCTTTTTCCACCATCATATTAATCGTAACCAAAGCGATCGTTGAACAAGCATATCCAATCATGAAAAACCACAAGGATGCTTCACCCGCTTGTTGATTCAATACCGCGAATAACGCAAATCCTGTATTGGCAATACTGGAATACGCCATCATGCGACGGAAAGAAGTTTGTTTTAGTGCGGATAAATAACCAAGGAACAAGGATACAACAATGGCAAATAAAACCAATCCTGAAACAAAAGGAGTTAATTGATTGAAAGTAAAATTGAATAAATGTACAAAGGCAAACAATGCTGCTAATTTCACCACAGATGCCATATAAGCCATCACAGCGTTGGAAGAACCTTGGTATACATCTGGACCCCAGAAATGGAAAGGAACCGCTCCCACTTTGAAAAGGAATGCAGCCATCATCATGAGTACACCAATGTTTAACATTGGGGAATGTGACATTCCCATGTCAATCGCCATGCGGATTTCATTTAATTCGAAAGATCCGGTGGAACCATAGATTAATGCAATTCCAAATAACATAATCGCTGTAGCAAATGATCCCGTAAAGAAGTATTTTACGGAAGCTTCAGATGCCAAGGAATTTCCTTTTTGGATACCAACAAGGACATAAATCGGAATGGACAAAATCTCTAATCCTAAGAAGAACATAAACATGTTACTGAATCCGATTAAACACAAAGCACCGGTCAACGAGAAAAGAATCAATCCGTAGTAATCCGCGGTGTGCTCATCTTCTTCCTTGTAATAACCATACCCCATGATGACAGCCAATAAGGTCAATCCAATCGCTAATAAAGCAAACATTTGCTGCGTAGGTGAAAAGGTAAGTCCAGCATAGGAACTAAAAATGGACTGGTAGTCGTTCATCTTGAACATGGAAATAAAACCGCCAATCAAACCGATGGAAGTGACTGCAAGCGTCAATTCGCTCTTTTTTAACATTCCAACAAACAGTCCAATAAGTCCTGTGATAAATATGATAATTACTGCGTCCATCTTATTTTTTTGTAAATGTTAAGTCTCCAGCCATCAGTTCTTGCGTGAATTTGATGCTTGGTTTAATGAAATCGATAATTAATTGTGGATATAATCCAAAGACAACTGCTGCCAAGGTTAATATACCAAATACGGCATATTCATTCCAAGATAAATCGGCAAATACCGTCACCTTCGTTGGTCCAAACATGGAACTTTGGTAAGCGCGCAACATATATACTGCTCCAAATACCAATGTCGTTGCAGCGGTAATTCCAATTACCCAATGAGCGGTGAACAATTCTTTAATTAATACAAACTCTCCGATAAATCCAGCGGTGAAAGGCACGGAAACAGAAATAAACGTCATCACGGCAAACCAGAATCCAAAGTGTGGAGCTACTTTTGCTATTCCACCAAGGTCCTCGATGTTACGCGTTTGAAGTCTTTCTTCAATAATTCCAGCTGCCAAGAAAAGTCCAATTGCGACGATACTGTGATTGATGATTTGAATCATCGAAGCTTCAATTGCGGAAACTGTAAATAACATGATTCCAGCCGCAATCAATCCCAAGTGACTAATCGATGCATACGCAAACAAGGTTTTCAAATCTTTTTGCTTCATAGCTATAATTGCTCCGTATACGATTCCGATGCCACCAAGTGTAATCACTGGCCACTTTAAATAAACCAATCCTTCAAATCCAATCGGAATCATCCATTTAATCATTCCGTACAAGGCCATTTTTAACATCAATGCGGAAAGTAACATCGTTCCAGCCATTGGTGCATTTGTATACGTCGGTGCTTGCCAAGTATGGAAAGGAAACAAGGGAATCTTCACCGCGAATGCAAAAAGAATTCCACACATAATCAATGCTGCTTCTACTGCTTTTCCATCAAAGTTTGCTTGAACTAATTGGAAATAAGAGAAGTTAGGTACGAAGTAGGTCAATCCAATGAATGACAATAGCATCATCAAAGATCCAAGAAGGGTATACAAGAAGAATTTGAATAAAGCGCGGTTATTGTCTTGTTTTCCAAACCAATATAAGATGAGGAAAATAGGAATCAACGCTAACTCCCAGAACGTGTAGAATAAGATCCCATCAAGTGCTGTGAATAATCCTAAAAGTGCAAACTGCATCAACAACACCAATCCTATAAAGCGTGCATTGGATGAAATTTCTCTGTTCCAATTCGCCAACAAAATAATACTGATGACCGCATTCGTTAACAAGACCATTACTAAAGCCAATCCATCATAGCCCATTTTAAAGGTGAATCCCAATGGGAAAATTTCGCTTGGATTTAAAATCAGTACGTAGTTCGCTGGATCAAAGTTCATGAAATGAACAAGTGAAACACCGAGTACACTAAGGCTTGCTAACAATCCAAAAGGACGAACCCATTTAGATGGAAGGAAGAATGCAATGATTCCAAGAATAAGTGGTAAAATGATTAGTTCCAAAATGATGATTTTATGATGTAATAACTAATAAATCCGATGATACCCATAACCATCCAGAATAAATAACTTGCTAAAAAGCCTGATTGCCATTTGCGCGTGTAATTTCCACTTGCTTCAATCGCACTTGTCAAACGGAAAATCCCGTTGTTCAATACGCGCTCCTCAAATTGTTTCGCTAGGGTAGTGGACAACCATAAAATGGGTTGAACAAACACCGTCTGATAGATTTCGTCGATGTACAATTTGTTACTGGACAATTTCTCCCAAGCATTCATGTCAGCGTCTTCTTTCGCAATCGCTTGTTTTTTCACGTATGTGATGTACGCCCATGCTAAAACGCTCAAGGCAACGGCACTGGCGATACTCATCAGAATAATGGATTGAGTTCCGTCCATGTGTTCCGTTTCAATTTGGTCTAAACCATAAGTCGAACTTTCTAAGAAATGAGACATCCAATGTCCTGCGTTGTGAAAGACAATTCCTGGTAAGTTCAAGATTCCCCCAAATACAGAAAGAACGGCTAATACCATCAAGGGAATCGTCATGGATAAACCACTTTCGTGAACGTGAGATTTTAATTTCTCTCCACCTCTAAATGAACCGTGGAATACCAAGAAGTACAGGCGGAACATATAGATCGCTGTCATTGTGACCGCAATCATGAGAATGCCATAAACAATTGGGCTCGACATCCACGCATGTGCTAGGATTTCGTCTTTGGAAAAGAATCCAGATAAGAATGGGAATCCAGCAATTGCTAACGTTCCAATTAAGAAGGTAATGTGTGTAATCGGCGTCAATTTCGATAATCCACCCATTTTACGAATGTCTTGTTCGTCTGACATCGCGTGAATCACACTTCCTGATCCTAAGAACAATAAGGCTTTGAAGAATGCATGTGTCGTGACGTGGAACAGAGCAACCGTATATGCGCCCATTCCAAGTGCTACGAACATGAGTCCAAGCTGTGAAACGGTAGAATACGCTAATACTTTTTTGATGTCATTCTGACGCATGGCAATAAACGCTGCGACAACTGTTGTTGCGATTCCAATCACTAAAATGATGTCTTTCGTTGTTGGCGCTAATTCAAACAAGAAATTCGAACGAACTGTTAAGTAGATACCTGCCGTTACCATCGTTGCCGCGTGAATCAATGCGGAAACTGGTGTTGGTCCAGCCATCGCATCAGGCAACCACGTAAACAAAGGGATTTGAGCACTTTTTCCAGTTGCTGCTAAAAACAAACACAGGGTAATGCATCCGGCAATTCCTGTATACAATTCTGGACTTGCAGTGATCATATTACCGATTTCAACAAACTCTAAAGTGTGGAATTTGTTTAACATCATGAACAAGGCGAATAACAATCCTGCATCACCAATGCGGTTCATGATGAATGCTTTACGTGCTGCTAAACTGTTTGCTAGTCCTTTTTCCGCATCGTTGTAATGGAAT
>JBEDJV010000084.1:0-6498 GCA_041172545.1 Bacteroidota bacterium
CGCTTATTTGTTGAAGCTGATTCACAAGCGGCTGCAGAAGAAAAAGTAACCTTGGCTTGTCAGAAAATGTTGGCAAATCAAATCATGGAAAGCTTCCATTTTACGGTTACTGAAGCGTAACATGTCAGTAGGTTTTCGAACCTTCAATCCGTCCCAGAACACCTGGAATCCGGAGGAATATTTTCCCACTTCTGAAGCAGAACTCGCCGAGAAATTGAATTCGATTTCTTTGGCTCAATTGACATACACCAGCGTTTCTGTTTCTACTCGCGCTGATTTTTTGAAAGCGATTCACGCTGAACTTGAGCGAAAAAAAGAAACAGTCAAACCGTTTTACTTGAATGAAAGTGGACTGTCCAACCAGCGTTTTGAAACGGAATGGCAGCGTACCTTAGATACCGTAAAAATCTTTGAACAGTACCTTCGCACGGATTACCTCAGGGAAACAAGCGAAGAATTTCCCGCTGATTCGACCACAATAAAAAAACTCACCTACCCCATTGGACCTGTACTGGTTTTAGGTTCAAGTAACTTTCCTCTCGCTTATTCTACTGCAGGTGGCGATACGATTGCTGCACTTGCTGCTGGATGTTGCGTGCTTGTGAAAGCACATGCAATGCACGCCGGAACAAGTATGATCGTCGCTGAATGCATCGATGAAGCGCGCAAAGCAATGAATTTGCCTGAAGGAATTTTTACACATGTACTAGACGATGGATTTCAACATGCACAAGCACTTTGCCTCGACGAACGCATTCAGGCCGTTGGATTCACAGGTAGTTTTAAAGGTGGGAAAGCGCTAATCGACCTAGCAAATTCAAGAAAGAATCCTATTCCCGTTTTTGCGGAAATGGGGAGCGTGAATCCCGTCGTGATACTCAATGACCTTTCATCTGAAAAACAAATGAGCATTGCTGAAAAATTGGCCAGTTCCATCTGCAACGACGCTGGGCAGTTTTGCACGAAACCGGGTATGATTTTCATCCCTGAAGGACAAATGGGCGAACATTTCCGTGGTTTATTGAAACAATTCGTCGCAGAGACAATGGCTGTCCCAATGTTACACCCTAACATACATGGAGCCTTTGAAGAGCGAAAAAGAAAAATAAGTTCCACACAAGGAGTGCAATTTAGTACTTCCTCTCGTGAACAAATCGGCATTGAGGGACAGTGGGCGCTTGCTGAAACGAATGTAAAAACCTTAACGCAAAATCAACACTTGCAGGAAGAGGTTTTTGGTCCATTCAGCCTACTCGTCACCTATTCCAGCGAAGAAGAACTCTTTTTAGGATTAAACACATTAGAGGGACAATTAACGGGAAGTATTTTTTACGAAAACCCATCTGATTTAGTGAATAAATGCATCGAAACCCTTGCTCAAAAAGCAGGAAGAATCCTTCTCAACGATGTGCCAACTGGAGTGCGCGTAACGCAAACCATGCAACATGGCGGACCGTTCCCTGCAAGCAGTGATGCTCGATTTACCGCAGTTGGAACAGATAGCATGAAGCGTTTTCAAAAGTATGTAAGCATTCAACAGAAAAATAGAACTTAAAAAAGAAGATTTGTCGTAATTTTGATTAAAATTTCAAACATGGAAGATCAACAAACACCGAAAAATTCAAACGGACTTTACCTTGGATTTATTTTTATATTGCTTATTGGCATTGCCTCATTGGCATACGCTTGGTCCTCTCAACGATCCAAACTCAACGAATGCCGAAATGAAAATGCGCAGTTAACGAATGACATGGCGAGTATGGAAGAAATGCTCGGTGGATATGTAAATGTTGGCGATCTATCGAAAGACTTAAAAAAGGATTTCAGAAACATGTTGGATAACTACGACAAACTCATCGAAATGGATGCGACGAAAGCCGATAGTTTAAACAAACAAAAGGACCGCATCAATGATTTGTTGAAAAAAGTGGAAAGTGGAAAATTAAGCTACCGCGAATTGATGAAGGTGCGCAAAGAGAATGAAACCCTTCGTGGAATCATGCGAAGCTATGTTCGTACGATTGATTCCCTCAACACCCTTAACATCAAGATTGGAACTGAGCTTGTTGAAACGTCTGCAAAACTGAGTACAACATCAACGGAACGTGATGAATACAGAAAAGCAGCAGAGACAAGTCAGCAGCAAGTGAAAAAAGGAAGTAAGTTACAAGCCTACAACCTTCAATCCACTGCCTTAAGATTGAAACTGAACAACATGCCTGAACCGACAGACAAAGCAAAAAATGCTGTTCAAATCCGCAGTAGCTTTACCCTTTCAGAAAACCTTCTGACGAATGCTGGAAAGAAAGTCGTGTATATGCAAGTGATTGGTCCTGATGGACAAACACTACAATCGAAAGCGAATTACATTTTAGAAACGGAAAATGGAAGTGTTGCATATTCAGAGCGCAAAGAAATCGACTATCAAAACGAAGCCATCGATTTGATCATCTACTATAGCTTAAAAGGAGAAGGATTGCAAAAAGGAGTTTATAAAGTGAATATTTATTGTGACGGAAATTTAATCGGAACAGACAGTTTTTCATTAAAATAAGATATGGACGCAAGAGAACAAGGATTTGTAGACGTTGAGATTAGCGCAAATGGATTAGGGACGATCACATTCGGTCATCCAATGAGTAACTCCCTTCCTGGGAAAATTTTAAGAAAGTTAGCAGAGACCATTACGGAACTTGGAAAAGATGATTCAGTTCGTGTGATTCTATTGAAGTCCGATGGGGAACGCGCTTTCTGTGCCGGAGCCAGTTTTGATGAACTCATCTCCATTGAAGACCTCGAAACGGGTCATGAATTCTTTTCTGGATTTGCGAGAGTGATCAATGCTTGCCGAACATGTCCGAAGTTCATCATTGGAAGAGTTCAAGGAAAAGCTGTTGGCGGAGGTGTTGGAATTGCCTCATCAGTAGATTATTGTTTTGCAACCACTCGTGCGGAAGTCAAATTATCAGAACTTGCTGTTGGAATCGGTCCATTTGTTGTTGGTCCAGCAGTTGAACGTAAAATTGGATTAGCCGCAATGAGCGAATTAGCCATTAACGCAACGGAATGGCGTTCGGCAGAATGGGCGAAGGAGAAAGGATTGTATACAGATATTTTCAGTGATGTAGAGGCGATGGATGCAGAAATCGATCGCTTAATTACGCAATTATTGAAATCGAACCCGGAAGCAATGTCCGAATTAAAGCAAGTTTTTTGGCAAGGAACGGCACATTGGGATCAACTATTAATGGAACGCGCCTCAATTAGCGGTCGACTTGTCTTGAGTGAATTCACTAGAAATGCAATTTCTTCGTTCAAAGCGAAATAAATTCTTCTTTTTTTCACTTTTCATTTGTATTTAATCACAATAGTTGTATCTTTGCACCCCTAATTTTAGGGTTTATTCGTTTTTTATTTAATAAAAAGTACCGTGAATACATTAAGTTACAGAACGTTATCAGGCAACACAGAAACCGCTGACAAAAAGTGGTTCGTTGTAGATGCAGAAGGTCAAACAGTAGGTAGATTAGCTAGTAAAGTGGCTAAAGTTATCCGTGGAAAATACAAAACCTGTTATACTCCGCATGCGGATTGTGGCGACAATGTGATTGTCATCAATGCAGAGAAAGTTTCTTTTTCAGGAACGAAGTTGGAAAACAAAGAATACGTTCGTTTCTCTGGGTATCCAGGTGGACAACGTTTCACTTCCGCTGAAGACATGTTGAAAAAACACCCTGAGCGTTTGATTGAGAAAGCGATTAAAGGTATGTTACCGAAAAATACGCTTGGTCGACAATTGTTCACCAATTTAAAAGTTTACAAAGGTGGAGAGCACAAACACGAAGCTCAACAACCTCAGTTATTAAATCTTGATACACTCAAATAAGAATCATGGAAGTAATTAATGCTTTAGGAAGAAGAAAAACAGCAGTTGCTCGCGTTTACATGTCAAAAGGTAGCGGGAAAATCGTTGTGAATAAAAAAGAAATGAAGGTTATGTTTCCAATTGATGTACTTCAAGGGAAAATCAACCAGCCATTTATTTTAACGGATACTGTTGGTCAATTCGACATCAAAGTAAATGTTATGGGTGGTGGTATTAATGGTCAAGCGGAAGCAATTCGTTTGGGTATTTCAAGAGCTCTTGTTGAGTTATCAGCTGATTACAAACCATTATTGAAAGCAGAAGGCTTGATGACACGTGATCCAAGAATGGTTGAGCGTAAGAAACCAGGTCAACCGAAAGCACGTAAGAAATTCCAGTTCTCTAAACGTTAATCGTCGAGAGCTACATTGTTTAGCATCCAAACGTTGGAGTACCTACAATCATTGGTTGTCCCTCCTTCGTTGCTTAACTCAACCTATTAGGAACGTAAACAAAAACAAAATATGTCTAAATTAAAATTTGAAACTTTATTAGAAGCAGGTGTTCACTTTGGTCACTTGAAAAGAAAATGGAATCCAGCAATGGCTCCATACATTTTTGAAGAGAAAAAAGGAATCCACATCATCGATTTGAACAAAACGATGGTTCATTTGGATCAAGCTTGTGCAGCAATGAAACAAATTGCTAAATCTGGTAAAAAAGTACTTTTCGTTGCTACGAAAAAACAAGCGAAAGAAATCGTTTCTGAGCGCGTAGCGAAAGTAAACATGCCATTCGTAACAGAACGTTGGACTGGTGGTATGTTAACAAACTTCCAAACAACACGTAAGTCTATCCGTAAAATGGCCATGATTGACAAAATGAAGTCAGATGGTTCTTGGGAGACATTAAACAAACGTGAGAAATTATTCAAAACTCGTCAAAGAGAGAAATTGGAGAAAACGTTTGGTTCAATCGCTGACATGACTCGTCAACCGGCAGCGATTTTCATCATCGATATCTTAAAAGAACACATTGCATTGGCTGAGGCTCGTCGTTTGAGCATCCCAACTTTCGCAATGGTTGATACCAATTCAAATCCTAAATTAGTTGACTTCCCTATTCCTGCGAATGATGATGCGACGAAATCGATTACGTTAATCATGGATCAAATCTGTGAAGCGATTCGTGAAGGATTAGAGGACCGTAAAAACTTAAAAGCAGGTGAAGAAGTTTCTGATGTAGTTACACCGGTTGTTGAGGCAGCTCCAGTAGTTGAAGCAGCTCCAGTTGTTGAAGCAGTGGTTGAAGCAGCACCAGTTGTAGAAGAAACTCCTGCAACAGAAGAAGCTACAGAAAATTCAGCTGAATAATTAATTCTAAAAAATAAAAGTCATGGCTATTACAGCTTCAGATGTAAACAAATTGCGTCAACAAACAGGCGCTGGAATGATGGACTGCAAAAATGCATTAGTTGAAGCTAATGGTGATTTTGAAGCAGCAGTTGACATTCTACGTAAAAAAGGACAAAAAATTGCTGCGAAACGTGGTGATAATGATGCGAAAGAAGGAGTGATTATTGCTCAAGCTTCTGCTGATGGAAAATCAGGTGTTATCTTAACATTGAATTGCGAAACAGATTTCGTTGCGAAAAACGATGGTTATGTTGCAATGGTTCAATCTTTAGTAGATATCGCATTGGATAAACTTCCAGCAACAGTGGAAGAGTTAAAAGCGCTTCCTTACGATGCACGTTTAACAGTAGAAGAAAAAATTACGGAACAAGTAGGTGTTGTAGGTGAGAAATTAGATCTTTCTGGTTTCGCAGTAATGAATGCAAATTTCGTTGTTGCTTACAACCACCCAGGAAACCAATTAGCAACGTTAGTTGGATTGAGTTCTGGAACAGCTGCAGATATCGCTGAAGCAGGAAGACAAGTTGCAATGCAAGTTGCTGCAATGAATCCTATCGCTATCGATAAAGACGGTGTTGATGCACGTACAATCGAACGCGAAATTGAAGTAGGAAAAGATTTGGCTATCCAAGAAGGTAAACCAGCAGATATGGCTGAGAAAATCGCTTTGGGTCGTTTAAATAAATTCTTCCAAGAAAATACTTTACTAAGTCAAGCGTTTGTTCGCGACAACAAAATGACCGTAGAACAATTCTTAAAAAGTACCGAGAAAGATTTAACAGTCACCGACTTTAAACGATTCTCCTTAAGTTAATATTTTAAAAAAAAAGCTATCGTTTGATAGCTTTTTTTTTGTGTTTAAAATTAACCTAAGTAAACGATTTGTATATTTGCCCAATCCTTAACACCATGACCTATAAACGTATCCTTCTAAAATTAAGTGGCGAATCCCTTATGGGAGCTAAACAATTTGGAATTGACAATCAACGCATCAACAGCTACGCCGTACAAATCAAAGAATTGCACGAAATGGGTGTTGAAGTAGCTATTGTCATTGGAGGAGGAAATATCTTTCGCGGTGTTCAAGCGGAAGAAGGCGGAATGGACCGAACGCATGGAGATTACATGGGGATGCTAGCAACCATGATCAACTCCATGGCCTTGCAGTCAGCATTGGAATCGAACGGTGTCAAAACGCGCTTACTTTCGGCAATCGAA
>JBEDJV010000085.1:0-6626 GCA_041172545.1 Bacteroidota bacterium
TATGGATCTTTATTGGGACAAAACCTTTATCGAAGAACAGAAAATCGTTTTCCGTCGACAATTACAATGGGCGAAGGAACTGAAACTTCCAATTGCGATTCACGTTCGCAAAGCGTTTGACGAATTGTTCGAAATCATGGACCAAGAATGGACGCCAGAGTTAAAAGGCGTATTTCATTGTTATACTGGAAGCGTTGAACAAGTCAAAAAAATAATCAAATACGAGCAATTCTATTTCGGGATTGGTGGCGTTCTCACCTACAAAAATGCCGGATTGCAAGAAGTTCTTCCACACATTCCATTGAATCGCCTTCTCCTTGAAACAGACGCGCCTTATTTGAGTCCTGTTCCATACCGTGGTAAGCGCAACGAGTCAAGCTATGTATCAGAAGTTGCTGGAAAAATAGTAGACATTTTGGGAATTTCTATGGATGAGGTCAAAGAAACAACGAGTTCCAATGCCATCGAATTATTTCAATTGCAAAAATTCATAAATTTATCCCATGACTAACATTCTCCTCATTTACACCGGTGGCACCATTGGGATGATTAAAAATCCAGTGACGGGAGAATTAGAAAGTTTTAATTTCAAGCACATTCACGACCATGTTCCAGAGTTGGGACGCCTAAACGTGCACATTGAAAGCATCAGTTTCGACGAGCCTATTGATTCTTCAGAAATGAACTTGCAGCATTGGACACAAATGGCCGAATTAGTCGAACAAAACGATGCGTATTACGATGGATTTGTGATTTTACATGGATCGGATACCATGGCCTTTTCGGCTTCAGCCTTGAGTTTTATGTTACAAGGATTAAGGAAACCGGTTGTTTTTACCGGGTCACAATTACCAATTGGAACAATCAGAACAGACGGAAAGGAAAACCTCATTACTGCCATCGAAATAGCTGGAATGAAGGATGAAAATGGCGCAGCGATTCTTCAAGAGGTTGCCGTTTATTTTGAATACTCCCTCTATCGTGGAAATCGAAGCAGCAAGATTTCGGCAAACCAATTTGAAGCGTTTCAATCACCAAATTATCCGGAATTAGCCAAAGCTGGCGTTCAAATAGAATGGCAAAAGGACCGACTTTTCCGAACAGATTTGACTGAATTCAAGGTCTTTACAGCCCTGAAAAACAATGTTGCATTGATTCGTTTGTTTCCCGGAATGAATATTGAATTCTACCGTGAAATCTTTAATAATCCCGAAGTTAAAGCAATTGTTTTAGAAACCTATGGTTCTGGAAATGCACCTTCTGATGCACTCTTTCAAGAATTAGTGACATCGTTTATCGAACGAGGAGGAATCGTATTGAATATTACTCAATGTGGATCTGGTGCCGTGCAACAAGGGGCGTATCAGACCAGTTCCTTTTTTGAACGAATTGGGGTGATCAGTGGTCGAAACTTGACAAGTGAAGCGGCACTTACGAAAATCATGTACTTGTTAGGTCAAGGACATTCAGACATAAGAGAGAAATTACAGGAGTCTTTGGTGGGTGAAATGGATTAAAGTTTTTTCACTTCAATAATCTCGCCTTCTTCTACTTTAATGATTCTTCCAGGGAATTTCTCCACCATGTTCATGTCGTGAGTAGCCATCAGAATAGCAGTTTTTTCTTCCTTAGCAACAGCAATCAGCAATTGCATAATCTCTTCTGAAGTTTCAGGATCCAAATTCCCAGTAGGCTCATCCGCGAGAATCAAAGACGGTTGATTTAGTAAAGCTCTTGCAATGGAAACACGTTGCTGTTCTCCACCAGACAAGGTATGCGGAAAACTGTTTGCTTTTTGCTCAATCCCCACTAATTGTAAACAACTAAGTGCTCTTTTGCGAATGAGTTCTTTGTCCTTCCATCCCGTTGCCCCTAAAACAAAGGCTAAGTTGTCAATGACAGTTCGGTCTGGCAACAGTTGAAAATCTTGAAAAACGATTCCAATTTTTCTTCTTAAAAAAGGAATTTCTTTTTTGGTAATGCGTTTTAGGTTGTATTCGGAAACGTGTCCCTCTCCCTCAATTAACGGCAATTCTCCATAGAGTGTTTTCAACAAACTACTTTTTCCACTACCTGTTTTTCCAATCAAATAGGCGAATTCTGTTTCTTCCAAATCGAACCATACGTTCTTCAGTATCAGCTTCTGTTGCTGATAAATTTGGGCATTTGCGAGGGTGATTACTTTTGACACGGTCTTAACTTTGAAACAAAAGTGCTGATTTTGTTGTAACCATTTATTTCCTTCTTCGATAATATCTTAACACTTTCAGGTTTAAAACTTTTGTAAGTCTCCTCATTCCCACAGCTGGCCAATTGTAATTTTACATACTATGAATCGTAACTTACGCCATCTCGTCCTTGCAATCTTCCTACCCATTCATTTTTGGGCACAGGAATCGGCTAAATATGCCGGTGAAAATGCTTCGTATTTCCGAGCAGAAGAATTGTATGAAAAAGCCCAATATAGTGCGGCAAAACAAGAATTCCACGCGTTTATCAGCGGGAGTAAAGAAGCTAAAAGAAATCCCAACGATCCTTTTTTAGTAAAAGCTTATTATTACGAAGGGATTTCGGCATTGGAGTTGTATAACAATGATGCCATTCCGTTGCTTGATGCGTTCAATAAGGCCTATCCAGACAATATTTACAAGAATAAAATCGCTTTGAAAATTGGAAATTTTCATTTTCAAAACGAAGACTTTGAATCGGCGCAATTAGCATATTCTAAGGTTCCTGTGCGCGAGGTGGAGGCAGATGAAAAGGAGGAAGTCCTCTTCAAAATGGGTTATTCAGCTTTTCAAAATGGTGATTTAGAAAGCTCTTATGATGCATTTAGGGATGTCAAAGATGGATCCACACAATATGCGAAACCAAGTTTGTATTTCTATTCGCATATAAGTTATACAAAGAATGCGCTCCAAGTCGCTTTAGAGGGATTCCAAAAATTGCGCACGGATTCAACGTTCTGCGGTGTTGTTCCTTATTACATTGCCCAGATTTTGCATAAACAAGGGAAATTCCAGGAAGTGATTGATTTAGCTCCAACTGTGTTAAGTTGCTCTGTTGTGAACAATGAAGCGGATATTCAGCATATCATTGGTGACGCTTATTACCAGCTTGGAAAGTACACGGAAGCGATCAACTATTTGGAAAAATACCACGCAAAATCAAAAGGTACACGTGACGACTTTTATGAATTAGGATTTTCATACTACAAAACCAATCAATTCGAGAAAGCCATCAAGAACTTTGATAAGGTGACGCGAGTAGATGATAGTCTTGGACATATCTCAATGTATCAAATTGGTGACGCCTATTTGAAAGCAGATAAATTATTGCCGGCAAGAAGTGCTTTTGAACGTGCTTCTGATATGACGAGTCTTCCAACTATCCAAGAAGATGCCCTTTATCAATTTGCGGTGATTTCTTTCAAAGTGGACATTAATCCATATGATGAGTCCGTTCGCGCATTTGAAAACTACCTAGCACGCTATCCAAATACCAAACGCAAATCAGATGTGTTTCAATATTTGGTGAATGTGTATACAACGACAAGCAACTACGCGAAAGCGATTGAAAGTTTGGATAAACTTCCTTCCATGGATGCAAAGTTGAAACGCGTGTATCAAACAGTGGCATTTAATTACGGAGTAGAATTGTTCCAGAAGAATGAATATAACGATGCAATGGGAGCTTTCAAATTGGTGGAAAAATACCCAATGGACCCTCAAATGGTGGCGTTAGCTCGTTATTGGGTAGCAGATGTCTATTTCCGTAAGAAAGAATTGAAAGAAGCGATTTCTATGTACAGAGAATTTATTTCTTCTCCTGCATCGAACTCCCTACCGGAAAAAATTGATGCGTATTACAACATCGGTTATGCTTACATGGAACAAGAGGCATATGATCAATGTATTGAGTCCTTTAGAACCTATCTTCAATTTGCACCCAAAGACAAAAACAAGGTGCTTGACGCGACATTTAGAGTGGCGGATTGCTATTATTTGACGCGTCAAAATTTATTGGCGGTTGAATTCTATAAAAATGCCTTGGCCTTAAATTCAGGATTGAACGACAAAGCGATGTATTACTTAGCGAAAGCTTATGGATATAACGATCAAGCCTCAGATAAAATAAAAACTTTGAACGACCTATTGGCTAATTTCAAGAAGTCAAAATACCGAATGAACGCTTCTTACGAGCTTGGAAGAACGTATATGTCCGAACGAGATTTTGATGATGCCTTGCTGGCTTATGAAAACTTCCTTAAAGAATATCCGAATTCTACCTATGTGTTGGATGTTCGATTGGAAATGGCCGATGCATACTACAAGAAATGGGATTACATCAAAGCTGAATCCGCTTATAAAAGCATTTTGGCTGAATTTGAACAACAACGAGAAGTGTGTGAAAAAGTAGTGAAGGCTCTTATTGATGTGTACAATGCTCAAAAGAACCCAGAATTGGCTTCAACCATTGCAGACCAATATCCGTGTGCAAATATTTCCAAGGAAGAAAAAGAAAACATGTTCTATTCGCCGGCTTGGAATAGTTACCTCGATAGCAATTACGCAGAGGCTGCACCGAATTTTGAGATTTATTTAACGAAATTCCCGAATGGACGATTTGTGAATGAAACTTATTTCTACTTAGGAAATAGTTACCTCAAAACAAAGGATTCTGTCAATGCCATGAATTATTTTGAAAAATTCATGGAAACGCCTACGACTGCCTATTCAGAATTCGCGGCGGCTAAGTTGTCAGGATATTACTATGGAAAAAAGGAGTATGCGAAAGCCAATAATTTCTACAAGAAATTGGATGAATTAGCAACGAAACCGACAACGACTTTCCAAGCAAAACTCGGCCAAATGCGCTGCGCATTCCTCATTGATGACTTTGCAAACTCTATTGTGAATGCGAAATTTGTACTTGAAAATGCAGCCATTACACCGCAAATCAAGGTAGAGGCAGAGTATTCCATTGGACTTTCAAATTACAACTTGAAAGAATACAATAACGCTAAACCATCTCTTGAATGGTTGGTGAAAAATACCACCACGTCAATGGGATCTGAAGCGAAGTATTTGTTGGCGGACATCTATTTTAAAAACAAAGAACTTGCTCTGGCTGAAACAGAAATCAAAGCATTGGTTAAAATGAAACCAAGCTATAACTTCTGGGTGGCGAAAGGACTCATGCTTCAGACAAGAATACATATGTTGAATGATGATCTTTTCCAAGCCGAACAAACCCTGAAATCGGTGATTGACTTTTATCCTGATTCGAATGACGGAATTCAATCCGAGGCGAATGACCTATGGGATGAATTGATGCAGCTGAAAAATCCACCAGCAACAGAGGAAAAGGAACCAGAAATGAAAATTGAAATCAATGAAAATTAAGAACATGAAATACGTACTTACGATAATTGCGCTAGTATTCGTTTCTGGCATTTGGGCACAAAAAGATGATTTGATTCTTGAAATGAGGGCAAACAGAACTGTTGAGCCAGCATTCAGAATCTTGGCCCACCCGAAAATCATTGACACAGTCAAAGCGGCTCAAGTAAAGGCTTATCCACTTTTGTTTTTTCAAGTTCCAACCAACATATCCTTGGATTCCATTGAAGCAGCAACCGTAGAAACAACGGAAAAACTGAAGCAACTATATCCGTTTTATGCTAAAGTAGGAGTGGGTTCGACAATAATGCCTTTAGGTGAATTGTATTTCAACTCAACTCGATCAAGAGCCTACCAATATGGTGCGAATGTGAAACATTTATCATCTTTCGGCGACATCAAAAACAGGGAAAAAGTGGTGTATGCACCGGCGCAATATGACCGCACGAACGCAACGGTATTTGGTAAAATAAATGAACGTAATTATAACCTTTTGGGTGAGTTTAACTATCAAAATAATGGCTTTCATTATTATGGTGTACAAGATGATAGTTTGTCCAAGGATTCGATTGCTCAACGATTCCAAATTTATAACGGATCAGCAGCATATGTCGCAAACAGAGGTGATAGCGCAAGGTTAAATTTTAATTTGAAAGCGGATTACACGAATTTTCAAACACGTAAAATAGCGGATACACTTTCAGACTGGAGAGCGATTGAAAATCATTTTAACTTCAATTCACGTCTTTGGTATAATAACCGAAACGAACGTTTTTATGGTGATATCGGGGTAAGATATAACGGCTATACATATGGAATCTTAGATTCTGTGATGTCCGTAGGTGATACAGGAATTTCAAACCAAAACACCATCATTGATTTTAAACCTGGTGTCTGGACACAAATGCTTGATAATCGATTGAAAATTGAGATTGGTGTCGGAATAACGGCGGACCTTCACGCTGATAAAAATATGGTGTATTTATATCCTCAAGCTGAATTTAAGTATGCCAAAGTTTGACAAGCCAAAATCCGTTCATTCGTGTGAATCAACAACTGTTGAACGAGCACAATCCATTTGATATTTATGGAGGATTCAAAGGAACATTAAGCAAACGAATGAGCTTCAACATCGGTGCTAGTTTCGCTCATATAGAGAACAAAGCTTTGTTTGTCACCGATACATTTGGAGTGTACAGAAATCAATTTAATGTCATTTATGAC
>JBEDJV010000086.1:0-6344 GCA_041172545.1 Bacteroidota bacterium
ATTGTCGACGGAAAACGATTTTCTGTTCTTCGATAAAGGTTTTGTCCCAATAAAGATCCATACCTATTTCCCCTACCGCACAGTAGTGACTCGGATTGTCAAACAACTTCTGTTCAATATGAGCCAATTCTACTTCCCAGTTTTCTTTAACATAGGTTGGATGAAGTCCCATCATTTGAATACACTGTGGATAAGCCGCAGCAATTTTCTCCATCGGTTCGATGGAACTCACGTCAATATTGGGTAGCAATACCGCACGGAGTCCGGCTGCATCGCCACGCTGCATCATTTCGGCAAGATCTTCCGCGAATTCCTCTGCGTACAAATGCGCGTGTGTGTCGATTAAAAAGGACATCTTACACTTGTTGATTTAAGGCCAATTCCCAGTTCCATGCATCGCGAACGGCATCTTCAATGGTACGTGTAGCTTTCCAATCGAGCAGTTCTTTTGATTTCGTCGCATTCGCGTAAATCTCCATCACGTCCCCTTCTCTTTTTGGTCCGATTTGATAGTTTAATGCTTGATTTGTAACCGCCTCAAAAACACGGATGACTTCCAAGACTGTTGTGCCAGTTCCAGTTCCTATATTAACAGCTTCCAAGCATCCGTTTTCCTGTTTTTCCAGAAATTGAATCGCTTGTACGTGAGCTTCTGCAAGGTCCATAACATGAATGTAGTCGCGAACACAAGAACCATCACGTGTTGGATAATCATCTCCAAAAACAGTCAAGCATGCTTGTTTTCCAATGGCTGTTTGTGTAACAAATGGCAATAAATTGTTCGGTTTTCCAATAGGGAATTCCCCGATTTTCGCACTTGGATGCGCACCAACTGGATTGAAATAACGCAGGTTCATTAAGTGAAATTCTGGTGCGGATTTAAAGAAATCAGCAATGATTTGTTCACCAATCCATTTCGTATATCCATAAGGTGATTCAGGTAAACTCTTTGGTGTTTCTTCGTGCACTTCTTTGGTTTCCTTCGGTTCACCATAAACGGTACAAGACGAGGAAAACACAAAGTTTAAGACCTTAAACTCTTCCATTAAGGAAAGAATGTTTAGTAATCCTGCTAAGTTGTTTTGGTAGTACATGAGCGGCTTCTGAACAGATTCTCCCACTGCTTTGTAGGCCGCGAAATGAATCACTCCGTGGAACGAATAACTTTGGAAAATCGCTTTCATAGCACTTGAATCACAGATGTCCGCGCGGTGTAAAATGGGTTCGAAACCTAAGATTTCAGAAAGTCCTTTCAATACGACCTCATTCGCATTACGAAAATCATCTACGATGACAGGTGTGTATCCTTTCGCCGTTAAGGCAAGTACGGTATGAGAACCAATGTAACCTGCTCCTCCCGTTACTAAAACGTATTTACTCATGACACAAATTTAGGCAGGATTCTGAGGAAAACAGCAATTAAGCGACGGAATACAAACAAATTATTGTTATCCTTGTTACGCTAGTATGAAATCCCTTTCCATCATTCTTGTTTTAGGCTTGTTCTCTTTTACTTCGGGAAAGCGTTCGAATGCAGTGCGCTATGACTTAACGGTGACTGTCACGAACATTCAAAATACCAAAGGGAAAGTATCTTTTGGCTTGTTTCGAAAGCAAGATTCATTCCCCATTAAAGGCAAGCAATTCAAGGGAGTGTTTATTGAAACCACCAAATCAAAAACGAAATATACCTTCCAAAATTTGGAAAAGGATGGCTATGCCGTAGCCGTTTACCACGATGAAAACAACAATGGGATTTTGGATAAAAATCTTGTCGGTGCGCCTACAGAGGCTTATGGATTTTCCAGAAATGCACGTGGAATGTTCTCCGCTCCAAGTTTTGAAGAAGCGAAGATTGAACTAAGCGACAATAAGTCGATAGAGATTTGGATCAAATAGCTTATTCGAAGGAAACTAAGACAGCTCCTTTTTCTACGACATCGCCTTGTTGAATATTGATCGCACTAACAACACCAATTCCTTCTGCTTTCAACACATTTTCCATCTTCATCGCCTCTAGGGACAAAATTGGATCTCCAGGTTGAATGGCTTGACCAAGTTCAATATGAATGCTTGTTACGCGTCCGGGCATTGGTGCAGCCAATTCTTTTAACTTGCGGATTTTCGGCTTATCGAATCCTAATGAAGCAATGATTTCATCCAATTCCCCTTTTCGTTTCACTTGAAACACGCGGTGATTGATTTTTACGGTTAAGGCACGGTTTTCTGAATCATCCGTCATGATTTCTCCGTGAAAAACGACCCCGTTATGCGTGATATCAAAAAAGCGATGATCGTGCCAAGTGATTGCTGCTCCGCCTGCCGTAGCGACGTCTTTTCCGTCAAAAATCCAATTATTCATGGCCTAGTTTGATTTAGTTATGTTAAAAACGGAATCTCCTTCCGCTTCAATTGCTTCTTGTTGTCCTTTATCAAGCATGGTAAACTGAATGCTGTCTGCTAGGACTTCCGTACAAATATACTGCTCAAATTGTTTGATTGCATCCGAGATGACATCCGTCGTTTGAATTTGAACAACAATGCGATCCGTTACTTCAAATCCGGAATCTTTTCGCATGTTTTGAATGCGGTTGACCACCTCACGTGCGATTCCTTCGGCTTTTAATTCTGGACTTAAGGTGATGTCTAAAGCAACGGTAATTCCACCTTCACTGGCCACTAACCAACCAGGAATGTCCTGCGCATTGATTTCAAAATCTGCCAGATCCAATTCAATGGTCGTTCCATCAATTTCGCCTGTCCAGCCGGCATTTTGTTCTACTGAAGCAATGTCTCCTTGGGTGAAATTTGCGACAATTCCAGCAATAGACTTCATCTGCTTACCATATTTTGGACCAATGGTCTTGAAATTCGGTTTGATGCTTTTCACGAGCATTCCGGCTCCATCCGTCAACAATTCCAATTCCTTGACATTCACTTCTGATAGAATGAGGTCTTTGACATGCAAGAGTTGATCTGCGATGTCTTGGTTCAATACCGGAATCATGATTTTTTGAAGTGGTTGACGAACACGTAACATGTGTTTTTTACGCAAGCCAAGTACAAGAGAGCAAGATTTTTGGGCCAACTCCATTTGACTTTCCAAGCGCTTGTCGATCACTGTTTCATTCGCTTTTGGAAAATTCGCCAGGTGCACAGACTCTTCTTGATGTTTCCCGGAAACAGCATTTAAATCTTGAAACAATTGATCCATGAAGAATGGTGCAATTGGAGATGCCAAAATTGAAACCGTTTCCAAACATGTGTATAAGGTTTGATACGCTGCCAATTTATCACTTGGATCGTCATTTTTCCAAAAACGGCGACGACATAAACGTACATACCAATTGGACAATTGCTCCGTTACGAAATCTTGAATGGCACGTCCTGCCTTGGTCGGTTCGTATTCATTGTATGCTTGATCTACTTCAGCCACCAAGGAATGAAGTTTAGAAAGTACCCAACGGTCAATTTCTGGTCGCTCGTTTAAGGCAATTTCAGCTTCTGAATAATCGAATTCATCGACATTTGCATAGAGCGCAAAGAACGAATACGTGTTATACAGTGTACCGAAGAATTTACGCTGAACTTCAGTGATTCCTTCTAAGTCAAATTTCAAGTTGTCCCATGGTTGCGCATTGGTAATCATGTACCAACGAGTTGCATCGGGACCATATTTTTCTAGCGTGCTAAATGGATCAATCCCATTTCCGAGTCGTTTGGACATTTTTTGTCCGTTTTTATCCAAAACTAAGCCATTGGACACAACGTTTTTATATGCAATGGAGTCAAATACCATCGTTGAAATGGCGTGTAAGGTATAGAACCATCCACGTGTTTGATCGACACCTTCTGCAATGAAATCTGCGGGATATCCCGTTCGATTTTCGATGAGTTCTTTATTTTCAAATGGATAATGCCATTGTGCGTAAGGCATCGATCCTGAATCGAACCACACATCGATTAGGTCAGCTTCGCGCTTCATAGGTTTACCGGACGGAGAAACCAAAACAACTGCATCTACTTTGTGTTTGTGTAAATCGATTTGCGCGTAGTTTTCTGCGGACATGTTTCCCGCTTCAAAATCAGCAAAAGGATTTGTTTGCATGATTCCCGCAGCGATCGACTTCTCACATTCCGCTTTCAATTGTTCCACTGATTCGATGCAAATGCGTTCGTCACCTTCTTCGGTAGACCAAATCGGAATGGGAATTCCCCAATAACGCGAACGTGAAAGATTCCAGTCGTTGGCGTTTTCCAACCATTTTCCAAAGCGACCTGTTCCGGTGGACTCTGGTTTCCATTGAATCGTTTGATTCAATTCCACCATGCGCTCTTTTTTATCCGTCACACGAATGAACCATGAATCGAGTGGATAATACAATACAGGTTTATCTGTTCTCCAACAATGTGGATAGTTATGCTCGTATTTTTCGACTTTGAACGCCTTGTTTTCTTCTTTTAGTTTGATGGCAATTTGTACATCCGCCGAACGTTCCGGTTCTTCACCTTCGTTGTAATATTCGTTTTTCACGTACATCCCGGCGAATTCTCCCATTTCTGGACGAAAACGACCTTGTAAATCGACTAATGGCACCAAGTTTCCGCGATCATCGTGAACCAACATCGCTGGAACTCCTGCATCGGCAGCAACCTTCGCATCATCTGCACCAAAGGTTGGAGCTGTGTGAACGATTCCTGTTCCATCTTCCGTCGTCACAAAGTCACCAGGAATCACCACAAATGCTTTTTCTGGGTTTTCCGCTGGAAGTGCGTATGGCAATAATTGCTCATAAGAGAATCCCAGTAATTCTTTCCCTTGACAGGTTCCTAAAACCACGTATGGAATCACTTTCGATCCAGCTTCGTAGCTTGATAACTCTGCCAACGATTCTTTCGCTTCAAATCCTTTACTGAACTGATATCCAATTAAATTCTTTGCAAGAATAACGGTAATCGGTTCGTACGTGTATTGATTGTATGTCGCTACGAATGCGTATTCAATGTTTGGTCCAACCGTCAAAGCTGTATTCGAAGGAAGCGTCCAAGGAGTAGTTGTCCAAGCTAAAAAATGAATGTCTTTTGTATGTGCACTCACCTCATCACTTACCTGAAACGCTGTTGCTATCGTTGCAGGATTGTTTGCTTTAAACATCGCAACAACCGTTGTGTCTTTGACATCTTTGTAGCAGCCTGGCTGATTCAATTCATGGGAAGAAAGTCCTGTTCCAGCTTTTGGTGAGTATGGTTGGATGGTGTATCCTTTGTAAATTAAATTTTTCTGGTACAATTGTGACAACAACCACCAAACAGACTCCATGTATTTTGGTTCGTAGGTGATGTATGGATTTTCCATATCCACCCAATACCCCATTTTCACGGTTAAGTCGTTCCAAATATCGGTGTAACGCATGACCGCTTTGCGACACGCGTCGTTGTATTCGTCGATGCTGATTTTCGTGCCGATGTCTTCTTTGGTAATTCCCAATTCTTTTTCTACTCCGAGCTCAACTGGCAGTCCGTGGGTATCCCACCCCGCTTTTCGTTTCACTTGTTTCCCTTTCAAGGTTTGATAGCGACAGAAAATATCCTTGATGGCACGTCCCATCACGTGGTGAATACCCGGCAATCCATTTGCCGAAGGAGGTCCTTCGAAAAAGACATAGGAATCATTCCCCTCTCTTGTGGAAATAGATTTTTCGAAAATGGATTCGTTTTGCCATTTTTCTAAAACCGATTTGGCCACATTGGGCAGATTTAATCCTTTGTACTCTGGATATTTCGTGTGCATCTTTCTTGAACTTTTGAGTCGCGAATTTACGATAAATGGCGCAAAGGCACAAGGTGTATTGAGAAGACCAAAGGAGAACATTTCGATTCATCGATTTCGGGTACTTTTTCACTCCTCTCAATTTCGTTATATTTGTTAGAACCAAGTTAACCTAAAAACCTATGAAAAGAACCCTACTATTCATTTGGAGTATCTTTGCTTTTCATGTGCTTTTTGGACAATCAACAACTGATACGGGTTGGACGCGTGACTATCAAAAAGCACATGTTTTCATCGAAAACAAAGGACAATTCGACGAATTTTCAACGAATGAAACTGGTAAAATCCTTTACGGCGTCGACTTTGGTTCCACGCGCATTTTCTTTGGGAAAACCGGGATAAACTATTCGTTTTTAGAAGCTGTTAAAGTCCCAAAAGCAGAACGCGATGCGTTGAGGGCTTCTTTGGCACAAATCCCACAACAATACAAAGAACAGGAGCGAATTGTCGGAAAGTTCAAGTTCAAAAGCGATGAAGTGGCCATGCGCTATGTCAACGCCAATGGAAAAGTAAA
>JBEDJV010000087.1:0-6208 GCA_041172545.1 Bacteroidota bacterium
CAATTTGCATCATCTCGGTTTGCGCTTCTCGAATTTTGTAAGCGTACATCAATTCAGAAATGCGTCGAGGTGCTTGTTCCAATGCTTCAAATACGGCAGTGTCTTCAGCACTGAAGGCTTGTGGACTAGGAACAGTTCCTTCGTAGTATTTATGTGTTAATACCAAAGTACGGTTCACGAAATTTCCATAAATATCCGCTAATTCAGAGTTTACGCGTGTTTGAAATTCTTTCCACGTAAATTCGGAGTCCTTGCTTTCTGGTGCAATGGCACTAAGCACATATTTTAATTCATCAATCTTGTCTGGATATTCCTCCAAGTATTCATGTAGCCATACAGCCCAATTGCGGGAAGTTGAGAATTTGTCTCCCTCTAAATTTAAAAATTCGTAGGCTGGAACATTGTCTGGAAGAATAAAATCTCCATGATCTTTCAATAGAATAGGGAAGATGATGGCATGAAAAACGATGTTGTCTTTCCCAATGAAATGAACGAGTTTTCGGTCACCTGCTTCGGATTTAGTCCAATAGTTTCGCCAGTCTTTTCCATTATCGATCGCCCATTGTTTGGTTGCTGAAATGTAGCCAATTGGCGCATCCAACCAAACGTAAAGTACTTTTCCTTCAGCATTTGGAAGTGGAACTTTCACTCCCCAATCCAAATCGCGTGTCATGGCACGAGGCCTGAGTCCACCATTGATCCAAGACATACATTGACCAATGACTTGGTTTCTCCACAACTTTGGATCGTGCTGTTGTACGCCGTCTAATATTCCGTTTTGAATCCATTCCTTCAACCACGTTTCGTGTTGGTCCATCGGCAAGTACCAATGTGAAGTTGATTTTAATACGGGTGTTTTTCCACTTAATGTGGATGTTGGATTGATGAGGTCCGTCGGACTTAAATCGCTCCCACATTTCTCACATTGATCTCCGTAAGCGCCTGTACTTTGACATTTCGGACAATCACCTGTGATGTAACGGTCGGCTAAAAACTGTTGGTATTCTTCGTCGTAATATTGTTCAGAAGTTTCCTCTATAAATTTCCCTTGTTCATGTAATTTCTTGAAAAAATCGGACGATGTTTCGTGGTGTAATTCACTAGAAGTACGGTGGAAAATATCAAATGAAATATCGAACTTTTCAAAGGCACCTTTTATGATTCCGTGATACGTATCTACGATATCTTTTGGTGTAAGTCCATCTTTCTTCGCGCGAAGTGTGATCGCAGCTCCATGCTCGTCACTTCCACAGATAAACACGACATCGTGTTCATTCATGCGTAAAAAACGAACAAAAATATCAGCTGGTAAATAAACTCCAGCGACGTGTCCGAGGTGTAATGGTCCGTTTGCATAAGGCAAAGCGGCTGTGACGGTATAGCTTGCTTTTTTCATTGACAACAAAGATAATAAAAGCTAGGGCATGTTTTGAGGATTTCCTCTATGCAAAAAGTATGGGCATAAAAAAAGGGTCGACTAGCGACCCTTTCCTTCATTCGAAAATCGAATTATTTTTTCACAACGTTGAATTGTGCTGTTTTACCATTTTCAAGAACTACGTTGAAAACATAAACTCCAGCTTCAAGGTTAGCGATGTTCAATTCTGCTTTACCAGCAGTTAATGATACATTGTTTGACATAGCTACTCTTCCAGCAACGTCTGTCACTGTTAAGTTCGCAACTCCTTCTCCGTCGATAGAGATAGTCACTAAGTCAGTTGCAGGGTTTGGATAAGCCATTCCTTCTACAGTGTTTAGGTCATTGATTCCAGCAGGCTCACTAACTTTAACTGCAATAGAGCTAGGTACATCTGAACCAAATCCAACTGCAAAATAAGTACCGTCACTTTCGTTCGGACTCATTGGTTGCAAGTAGTAATCTGCGTTCCAAGTGTAGTTTGTTTTGTTCTCGTGTCCGATGTATAAACTTAAGTTTACTGTTTGAACACAAGCCAAATAACGTTGGTTATCTTCTAATAAAGCAGGAGTTGTAAACGCACCGTAAACTGTTTCTCCTTGAAGATCTCCAGGGTAGTAATAGAACCCAGAAGCAACTTCTGTTAACGTAGTAAATCCTAAATTCGCATCATTCAAATCAGCGAAAGCATCTTCCCATTTGTATAGGTACAATGCCATTTCTTCTCCTGTTAACAAAACTCCAGAAGCAGTACTAGTGGTAGATGCGAAGAAAATCCCTTCAGCATTCAAGCGACTTGCATTTGCATCATTGATCACTGTACACGCAGAGAATGTTTGGTTATTTGTTCCTGGACGGTAGAAGTTTCCACCTGCAGGCAATCCAGTTGTAGCATCAGCTTGTGCATACGAGTACAATGAATCAGAAATCGTAAATGTTGTTGTTAAAACGTTGTCCGCATCGTAATCGTCTGCAACACCTAATCCAACTGTATAAGTCATGGTGTATGTTCCAGCAGGATACGTAGCTAAAGAGAACTGTGGCAATGTAGATGCTCCACCAGGGTAAACATCTGTACTGTCTCCAGCTGCAAGAGACAAACCTGTAACAGTATTGTCATAAACAGTTGCTCCAGAAGGATTTGTGATTTTAGCGTTTAATGAAACAGTTGCTTGTGCTTGGTTTCCGTAATTGTAAACACGTGCACCTAAGTCAAAATTAAATTCTGAACCATTTTGAGCTAATGGTGAAGGAACGATTGCTTGTTTTGGAAGTAAAGCGGCTTTAGGAGAGATTCCTCCGTCGTTCGGATACAATCCTGTTTTGTTCCCAAGGAACATAACAACAGCACCGTTTGCCATTTGGTTAACGATGGCATCGCCGTCTGTATTTTGGATCATAACTACCGGAATCGTTACGCTTGCACCACTTGCACCAGCACCCATAGCGATAACAGCTGGATCGCGGTTGATCACGATAACAGCAACTGCACCCGCATTTTGAGCGTTCAATGCTTTCATACCGAATTCACATGTATTACGGTAAATCACCGCAATTTTACCAGTAAGGTTGTTGATTAACGGATTACATCCTTCTTGTGCAATTGGGTGTCCTTGAGCATTTGTTCCTTGACTTCCATCGTCTACCAACATTAAGGTATCTTGAACGTATGTTCCAGGAATGTTGAAGTCAGGTGTAGCCCATCCACTTGCTGGATCAGCCCATGTATGCGTGTAATTCGCAACAATTGACTGCGGAGAAACCCCCGCTACAATTACTTGAGCATTTGACGAATATGCCAATGCCATAGCACTAATAGTAAGTAATAATTTTCTCATAGTTGATTTTTTTAAAATGATTCGGGATAAAGTTAATATAATTTTAACTCAAAACAAAAAGTTCTTTAAAACAAAAAAGCCGTCATATAGACGGCTTTAAAAAGGTTGTTTTGATGCACTTAACGTAACCAAACAATCAAATAGTAAAAGATAGCTGCTAATCCAGCACTCACAGGAATGGTCAATATCCATGCCCATAATAAGTTGATGGTTACTCCCCAGCGAACTGCGCTAAGTCGTTTGGTGGCACCAACTCCAATAATTGAACCCGTAATGGTGTGTGTCGTTGAAACAGGGATTCCAAACTGAGATACGGTAAACAGGGTCAATGCTCCTGCGGTTTCGGCACAAACACCTTCCAACGGTGTGACCTTCGTAATCTTAGTTCCCATTGTTTTAACGATCTTCCATCCACCCATTAAGGTCCCAAGTCCGATCATTAAGTAACAGCCAAACGCAATCCAAAATGGCATTGTGTCTGAGTGAACTTTAGTTTTAATCTTAAATCCTTCTTTTAATTCTCCTGATTTTTTATCTACATAGTTTCCAAAAATACCTGCATATGCATAACGCGTATTTAATGTTTTATCGGTGAAAACAGTATCCTTTGTTTTTGCATCGCACAATGCATCACCTAGAGTATATACTTCGATTTTTCCTAATGCATCGTCAATCTCCTTGTAACTAGGGATTGTTGCTTGCGCATATCCATTGGTAACTTTTCCATCTTTATCGTATACAACTTCACCTGTTGATGCATCAACAATTTCTTTGTGCTCTAGGAAGTATACCGTACTATCAATAAGAGCAACTTCAGGTTTGAATTTCTCTAGTTTGTCTTCTTCATTATGGTATTCAATTTGCATCAACTCCGTAATCTGAAGATCTTTTGGAACAGCGTTTTCTAATTTACCCTCACGCCCCATATTTCCATATACAAGTAAGGCCGCACAAATAATACCCATTACCTTTTGTGAGTCAGCTCCACCGTGTCCGAGTGAAAATGCTGCTGATGATAGAAGTTGAAGCTTTTTATGCATATTCGCTTCCTTCATTGCCAATGGTTTTTTACCATGAACAAGTTCGAACCAAATGTATACAAGAATGAAAACACTGATCATTCCAATTACAATGTATAGCATGATTGGCTTCATATCAATGTATTCAATCATATATTGCATCACCATTATTGTCACTCCAGATAAAGCGAGAATCACTAACATTTTTTTCCAAAAGGAACGACTGATGGTCACCACCGCAATCAAATAGGCGATGAATCCACCAATAATTGGTGCTAAGAAAATGAAAAGTACCACTTTAATAATCTCACCCGTTTCGATTACGCCAAATCCAGCATGAGCAACAGCAGCTCCAGCGAACCCACCGATGAGTGTATGGGAGGATGAAGAAGGAATCCCCAACCACCATGTCAATAAGTTCCAAAAAGTTGCCGCTAACAATCCGGCAAGAATTACCCAAAGGTCGATGGCGTTGCTGTCTACGGTTTTTGCGACAGTATTTCCAACACTCATATCAAACACCCAAAAGGCGATAATGTTAAAGGCCGCGGCCCAAACTACTGCTTGGAATGGGGTTAAAACTTTCGTTGATACTACGGTCGCAATCGAATTGGCTGCATCGTGAAAACCATTCACTAAGTCAAATAGTAGGGCGATCGCAATCACCACAATTAATAAAGTAAACATAGACGATTTGTTCTAGTTAATTAAAAATTAAGCGTATTTCACTACGATTGACTCGATTACGTTTCCAGCGTCCTCACATTTATCAGTAGCTGTCTCCATTACTTGATACAATTCACGACGTTTGATTAACTCTTTTGCATCTACATCCGAGTTGAACAATTTTTCAATGCTCATATCGAAAATGTTATCCGCATTGTTTTCTATGCTATTGATTTTGATCACACATTCTATAATTTTTTGTGTGTTTTTCAAATTTCTTAATTCCATCACCGCAGCTTTTACTGCTGTTACTGCCTCAAGAATAGCTTCTGCCGTTTTTTGAATTCCTTGATCGGAAATAGGGTCGATTTGGTAAAAATTAATTTTTTTACCAGAAGCATACACATAGTCAGCGATATCATCCAATGCGGATGCTAAGCTGTGTATATCCTCACGATCAAAGGGGGTGATGAAATTTTTACCTAATTCAATGAATATTTGATGTGTAATGTTATCATTTTGATGCTCAATTTCTTGCATCTCTGAAATGTGAGCGGCACGTTTGCCGAAATCAGGTTCTTGTACTACTTGTACTAATTTCTTGGCGATTGCCTCTAGATTATCGCTCGCTTGCTCAAATAACGAATAAAACACTTTGTCTTTAGGTAAAAAGTAACTTAAAATTCCAGCCATAACATTAATTTTTTTGACAAATGTAGGTTCTTGATGTGGTCAGGCAAAAAGTTATCTTGTTTGATAACGTAAACATAACATTGATGTGAATAGAATTGTCAAAACAGTGATTCTTCATTCCTTTTTTTTATTGAATATTTTCAAGGTTGAACGTGAGTTTGGCCAGGTAAAAATTTATTTTTATTCGTCAAATGTTAAGAAAATGTTATGAAAATTATTTAAAAGTTAAATAAAAATGAAGCCAATGTTAAGCCAATATTAATGGACTAGTTTTGCCTTCAAATTTTAACTCATGAAAAAAGAACTATTTATCTTGTGCATGTTTGCCATGTCATCATTGTCTGCACAGCAAGGTGCAAAGGACGACACGTTAAAGCAAACGGTGAATCAATTGAAATCGGATATGACACAAATGAAGAACCTGAAAATTACAGGTTGGGTTCAAACTCAATTTCAGCATGCCGACCATCCAGCGGGAAGACCGCTCCATGGTCGAAGGGAATCATCCGGTCGAGGCCATCGTGGCAGCTGATGCAATCGGCGCCAAATTGGACCTGGTGCTCATCCATGAAACC
>JBEDJV010000088.1:0-6198 GCA_041172545.1 Bacteroidota bacterium
ATCTTGACGCGTTGGAACTTTATCTAAATAAATTTCCATTCCGACATTTCCTGCCGCACTCATTTCACATGTCGAACACGTAATTCCTGCTGCACCCATATCTTGCATCCCAACAATCGCATCCGTTTCGGATAATTCCATTGTTGCTTCCAATAATAATTTCTCCATGAATGGATCTCCAACTTGTACAGATGGTAAATCCGAAGCAGAGTCCTCGGTAATGTCCTTCGACGCAAACGCTGCTCCTGCAATTCCGTCTTTTCCAGTTGCCGATCCAACAATGAACACTGGATTCCCAGGTCCTTTCGCGGTCGCTGATATGATTTTTTTCGTATCGATAATTCCTGCAGAGAATGCATTCACCAATGGATTTGTGTTGTATGATTCATCAAAGAATACTTCACCACCTACGATTGGAATACCGAAAGCGTTTCCATAATCACCAATTCCTTTTACCACACCTTTTACCAACCATTTGGTACGCGCTTCTTCAATGTTTCCGAAACGAAGTGAGTTTAATTGTGCAATTGGACGAGCGCCCATGGTAAAGATATCGCGGTTAATTCCACCAACACCTGTCGCCGCACCTTGATAAGGCTCTAAAGCACTTGGGTGATTGTGTGATTCAATTTTGAATACACAGCCCAATCCATCACCGATATCTACTAATCCTGCGTTTTCTTCTCCTGCTTTCACCAACATGTGTGGTCCATCTTTCGGAAGTGTTTTCAACCAGAGGATTGAGTTTTTATACGAACAATGCTCACTCCACATCACGGAATAAACGGCTGTTTCTGTAAAATTCGGTGTTCGACCGAGGATTCCTTTGATCTGTTCAAACTCATCCGCACGTAGTCCTAAATCAATTGCTTGTTCAAGCGTCGCTTCTTTTTGCAGGGTACTTTCCATTCTTTGAATTTTCTGAAACAAAAGTACATATTTAAAAAGGAACTGAGTTCGGAAATTTGAGTGTTTACCAACGATTTTTTTAACATTTTTTGGAGAATTTGTCCCTGCTAATTCGGATGATGTGCGAAAAACGAGATCAACAATGTGAGTGAAACGCAATTCCACCGATTTCTAGCCGCATTCCAACTTGTATTTTTCCCGAAAAAACGTAAATTTGTATCCTAAAAACAAATCATATGAATTACGACATCATTGTTGTGGGAAGTGGCCCAGGTGGATATGTTACTGCTATTCGCGCCTCTCAATTAGGACTTAAAACAGCCATCGTAGAGCGTGAAGAGCTCGGTGGAATTTGCTTAAATTGGGGTTGTATTCCAACCAAAGCACTTTTGAAATCTGCCAATGTTTTTGAATACCTTAGTCATGCAAGTGATTATGGGATTACCGTAAAAGAGGCAACAGCTGATTTTGGTGCAATGATCAAAAGAAGCCGCGATGTCGCTCACGGAATGAGCAACGGGATTCAGTTTTTAATGAAAAAGAACAAAATTGATGTCCTAAAAGGAAATGGTGTAATTAAAGCTGGAAAAACTGTTTCTGTAACAGATGAAGCGGGAACAACAACGGATTACACAGCTGGAAAAGGATTAATCATCGCAACTGGCGCTCGCTCACGTGTCCTTCCGAACTTACCGCAAGATGGTGAAAAAATCATCGGATACCGTCAAGCAATGACTTTGCCAACGCAACCTAAAAAATTAGTTGTGGTTGGATCAGGTGCCATTGGAATTGAGTTCGCTTATTTCTACAATGCCCTTGGAACAGAAGTAACGGTTGTTGAATACTTACCAAACATTGTTCCTGTTGAGGACGAAGATGTTTCCAAACAATTGGAGAAATCATTCAAGAAAGCAGGTGTGAACATCATGACAAATGCTTCTGTTGAATCAGTAGATACTTCTGGAAAAGGATGTGTTGTAACAGTGAAAACAGCAAAAGGAGAAGAGAAAATCGAATGTGATGTTGTTCTTTCCGCTGTTGGAATCCAAGCGAACATTGAAAACATCGGTTTAGAAGAAGTTGGAATCGTTGTCGATAAAGGACGTATCCTTGTGAACGATTACTACCAAACAAATATCCCAGGATACTACGCGATTGGTGATGTTGTTCCTGGTCCTGCTTTGGCACACGTTGCTTCTGCGGAAGGAATTATTTGTGTGGAGAAAATTGCTGGACACCATCCAGAACCATTGGATTACGGAAACATCCCAGGATGTACATATTGCTCACCAGAAATTGCCTCTGTTGGAATGACAGAAAAGGCAGCGAAGGAAGCTGGATACGAAATCAAAGTAGGTAAATTCCCGTTCTCTGCTTCCGGTAAAGCAAGTGCTGCTGGAGCGAAAGATGGATTTGTGAAATTGATTTTCGATGCGAAATACGGCGAATTACTTGGTGGACACATGATCGGTGCGAATGTAACTGAAATGGTGGCTGAGTTAGTTGCAGTGCGCAAATTGGAAACTACTGGAGAGGAATTGATCAAAACCGTTCACCCTCACCCAACAATGTCTGAAGCAATCATGGAAGCGGCAGCAGCAGCTTACGGAGAAGTGATTCACTTATAAGATTGAAGAACAAAATCTATTGGAAAGAACGCAAGAAATTGCGTTCTTTTTTTTTGTCTTCACTTTTTTCGCACTTAATAGGGCGAAAGTGAAAGTTGGTAAACCATTTGGGCAACAGAAAATGTGATGGAAATAAACTGTGCTAGGATAAACCAATGAAACGGTTTTCTTTCCTTACTTTTCAGAATAAGTACCATCATGAGCAATCCGACAAAAAACAATCCTTCTTCGCCAAGCAATAAAACAGATGACACCAACAGTAAGCCAAAAACAATCGAATACCTACGTTTATTTGGATGATGTTGAATCATGTCTCTAAACACTAAGTACCATGCTGTTCCGGTAAATAAAATGGATGAGATGGATTTACCAATTAAACTAACTTGATAGGTAGCAACTTGCAAATCAATCGTTCGTGCGATTAAATGAGAGAATTGAAACGTAAGAAAAAGGAAATTCATCAACACACCTGCACCGAGCAACCAAACAAAAGACATTGATTTCAGTTCACTTCGGTAGTTCCAAATGAAAATCAACCATAATACCAATTGTAGAGGAGCAAAAAGAAGAGATGGAGCCGCCCAAAAAACATCCGTGAATCCATTCCAAAACATAAACAACAAAACGACAGCAATGCTGCGTTGCACCCAAATTCGTTCGAATTGCAGTTTACTTTCCAAGTGCCTCGTAGATGAAATCAAAGGTGGATAAAATCACTGGTTCGCCATCCACTACTGCGATATCGTGTTCGAAATGCGCACTTGGCATTCCATCCGCCGTAACAATGGTCCATTGGTCATCCAATGTTTTTACTTTTTCCGTTCCCATGTTAATCATCGGTTCAATCGCAATGGTTAATCCATTTTGGATTTTCTTCCCACGTCCACGACGACCGTAATTTGGAACTTGTGGTTCCTCATGTAATTCTTTTCCTAAACCATGTCCAACCAAATCACGCACCACACCATAACCGTGTTTCTCCGCATGTTGTTGGATCGCCCACCCAATGTCTTCGATGCGGTTTGCAATCGTCGCTTGTGCGATTCCAAGGTACAAACATTCTTTGGTGACTTCGAGTAACTTCTTTACTTCCGGTTTGACATCACCAATTTCAAAGGTATAGGCATGATCTCCGTAATATCCTTTGTAAACGGATCCACAATCGACAGAAACGATGTCTCCATCTTGAAAAGGACGATCTGTTGGAAGTCCGTGCACGACTTGTTCGTTCACTGAAATCAACAAAGTACTTGGACAACCATACAAACCAAGGAATCCTGGAATGGCATTTTGTGAACGGATATAGTCTTCCGCCAACTTATCTAAAAACTTTGGTGTCACACCCGGTTTCATGTGTTTCGCAACCAATCCAAGTGTTCGACTTACGATTTGCGCTGCTTCACGCATGATTTCAATTTCCTGTGGTGTTTTGTATTTGATCATTATTTTTTCTAGAAAAGACATGTGCAAAGATACAGAAATGGATTGATTCCCCTTGAGATAATCTTAGCAAGTTGCTAAAAATTCCATCGTGTCCATTCCATCCGCATAATCAATCAAAGAAGGACACTGCGCTTGTCCAAACGGGATGTAATCTTGTCCAACAACACATTGAATCTGTGAACGATGAGCATCCAAAAAGGATCCTAATTCTTCCGAACTCTTGTAGAATTGGTAATGAAGCATCGACAATGGAGAGAATAATTGGTCGGATTCCTTCATTAATAAAAAGTTGTTGTCCAAAAATTTACTGAGATTCATCAAATGAACCGCTTTGTTGTAATCGTAATTGTTCCCGTATTTTTTATTATTCACCACATCTGACAAATCTACAATGGCTTCAAAAAAGCGATTTAAATCAAATCCTTCCGGAAAGAGCAAGTGCGTCACATTTCGGCAACCACGTCCAAAGTACGTCAAACAATCGGTGCCAAGTGCGTGCAATTCTTCCTTGGATTCGTTTCCTGTAAGAACTGCCACAGAAGTACGGTGTCCTCGAAATAAATGCGGGACATGCGAAAAATACTGTTCAAAATGCAGCATACTGCTGTTACTACCTGTCGCAATAACGGCGTGGTAATCGACTAATTTACGGTCAGAAAATCGAATTCGTTCCGTCAAATCGGGCTCAAACAACAACAATAGCTTGACAAGTGCAGGTAGCAATCGTGCATCCTCCGAACTTTGTTTACAAACCACTTGATGTCCGGATAATAACACGCACATAAAATCATGAAAGCCAACCAAGGGGATATTTCCCGCCATAATGACGGCAACATTCTTTTTATCGTTATTTTCTGAGTAGCGACTGGTCCACTCGTTCAGTTTTTCTGTGGTCAACCAAGCCGCGATTTCACGAAAAGCTTGACGAATCGAATCTTCCGTAAACCAACCATTGTAATGGAACTCTCGCTGAATCACTTCGTTCACTTCGGCATATTCTTCTTCCGTTAGCATTGCAAGCTTGGATGAATAGCTATTATTCTCACATAGTTCTTTTAAAATTGTCCCGAGGACAACAAAAGCATTGATTATTCTTGACTTTTCCACGGTACAAAAGTACATAACTTCTCTTTTTTTACCTCATCAAACAAAACAATCCAACTAGGCTTATTATCTTTGTACAAAATTTTGATTTTATGGCAATCATTATCACAGACGAATGTATCAATTGCGGGGCTTGCGAACCTGAATGTCCAAACAATGCAATTTACGAAGGTGGTGCAGAATGGAAATATGCAGATGGCACGTCTTTAAAGGGAATGATCACTACTTTGGACGGGGAAGAAGTTTCGGCAGACCACCAGTTTGAGCCTGTGAATATGGACGTTTACTACATCGCGCACGACAAATGTACGGAGTGTGTTGGTTTTCACGACGAACCACAATGTGCGGCTGTTTGTCCGGTTGATTGTTGCGTTGACGATCCAGATTACCGCGAATCAGAAGATGAACTTCTTGCTAAAAAGAATTTCTTACACCTGTAAGTCCAAGCCATGAAACAGGTTACCTTTCTTTTCTTGGTAATCTTTCAATTGGGAACTTCTTTTTATGGAAGTTCACAAGATTTCATCCAGCCACTACCCTATCAATTAAATATTGTTTTAACGAAGCAACAAAAATCTGTTGACCTTCGTTCCGTTCAAGCTGTTTTCCAACAAGCAGGAATTACCCTTGACATTCAATTTCAAACGCGAAAAAACCAGGATACGGACACCCGTAAATGGGAATTCCCGGAAATTGGCAGCAACCAGTATACGCGTCAGCAAAAAGAATGTCGGGACAACGATTTTCCCAATGGATTTCCAAGTGACACCAAGCAACTCTACCTATATTGTGTCCCAGCTGACACACAAAAGTACTTTGCGATTCCTCATAAAGCCGTTGGATTTATCGGTGTTAAAAATGGTGCGATTTCAACCTTGAGCATACAAAAATCACTACTCATACAATTCGGAGTTTCACCTAAACACCTTGATTCACTCGATCCAAACGGACAATTATCCACGGTTCAACTCGCTGAATTACGAAACAATATCATTCCCTTTCGCTTTAGTGATGACTATGAAAATATTCAAACATCGAATGGACGTGTAGCCTACTATTTTTGGAAAGAAGATCCCGATGGAACCTTTCTGTTAAATCCAGAAAATCCGATGGA
>JBEDJV010000089.1:0-6697 GCA_041172545.1 Bacteroidota bacterium
CTTGAGAACCTCGATTTCTCTGCGCTGTTAAAAGACTTCGATGTGTGACATGTTCTTTTTCTTAACCTATTTGATAGCCACTTTTCTACCTGTTTTTTTGTGTACTCCTAACTTAACCAAACCAAACTGACCCTTGCCCAAGGTCTTCTCAAATACGTAGAAGTCCAATATGTTAGATTGGTTTATGGCGGCTTCCATTCTGAGTTGCCATTAGCGCCGATCTTCATCACGCTTAAAGAAAATAACTCGGGACTTATTTGGTGGAATGACAAGCTTTAACTTGCAGTAATCACCGTAGCTGTCATTATTTGTGCCATTTTCGCTCTTCTTGGAGGTTGAAATCAAACCTTGACTTTCGGTGTCCGAGATTTTGTCGCTGTCTTGAATGTAGGTTCCCGTGAGGCAGTGCATGATCTTGTGTTATGTATCTTAGCGGCTACGGAAGAAATAAATTTCGTTACCTATCAGTATCATCAGATGCTTCTTCAAGGTGCCCTCTTTTGTCTTCAGATATACCGAGCCTTCGTACCAATTACACGATTTGGGCTTTGCGGCATTTAAGGGGAATTATTCTGCTTTCTATCCGCGTAATTTGCGCGTTTGATCGTCGGAGAGGAATTAAGCGCGGGTAGCCTTCCGCCTTTTGGGCTCGTTATTGCCGTCCGCGAAAAATCATTTTAGCGATCTGAATTTCCTTCTTTGAAGGAAAAAGCTTGTGAAGTAATGGAACTTACACCTCTTTCAACTCCTACGGTGCGCACGCCTAGACCTTTGTTGCGATTCATTGGCGAATCCTCTTCACTGAAACTGTTTGGCTAACCTTTTGTAACGACCTAGAGACCTGCCATTTTAAGACGGCTTTGCTTGATGACTTTAATGTTCGGAGAAACTACGCGATTGAGTGACGTCTTTGGAGGACTTTTAGTTTCTTCGTAAAATGAAACCTGTGACGACTGAGCCGACTATAACTATGAGTTCAGCATCGATGAATTGCGGGTGTGGGCAGGATTCACATTTTATTTTATTCTGATATCCTCGTGGCGATTCGAAGAGCGACACGGACTGCTTGTCTCCGACGTTAATTTATTTTCCTCTGCGCTTGAATTTGTGCGTTGGCGTTTAAACTAAAGGCCCTTAAGAATCTTGGGCGATGCGATTTCTTTGACGCTTGGCGACACTGATCGTTCACGATCTGGATTGATTGTGTTAAGCAAGTTACGATACCTATGCTTTTAAATGAAAAAGTTTGTTGTGCAAGGGAGATGGTCATGGAGCACGCGCATTAAAGAACAGAACATCTCGCTTGATACATCAAGGTTGATCTGATAGTACTCCTTGAATGTTATTTGACTTTTCTGGGCGAAGATCTGGTCGATAAATTTGTTTATTTCCTCCTAGTCCTCTTGGCGGCGCTAAAAGGAAACCATTCTAGAGTTGTACAGGCCCTCACTGCCCTTGCTGTTGTGAGAACGGACCTCCATTTCCGAGTCATATTCATTCTACGCCTAGAACGGCACATAGCTAAGCATGATACGGATGTCTTCCTTGGAGACCAAGCCGTCGTTGTTGAAGTTGAACCTTTTAGGTAAATTAAACCACTAGACTCCATGTACTTACATTTGGAAAGTTAGTTTCAAGTTCACCTCAACTTTTTTTTAGTTCGGAAAATGGAATCAGTCTTTTGCGATCTTCATCCCACAAAACACAGTTCAAGTGATGGAATAATTCGCTTAGATAAATGACGTCCACATCCACATATGATTGGACTTTTTCTGTAGCTGTAGGCAATTCAAAATGAGGTATTTTGGTGTTCAAATGATGGATGTGATGACAGCCTACATTTCCTGTCAACCAGCTCATAAATCGTCCTGTTTTCACGTAGGATGAACCATGGATTGAAGCGGTGTAGAGGTCCCAAGTCGGATCGTTTTCCCAAGATGTCGTCTCAAACTGATGCTGCAAATAGAACATGATGGATGCCATGAAATTAAACAGGTATACCGGAAGTAAGTAGATGATGACAAACGGAAGTAAAACGTCCTTCGAAATGATGACATACATAATCCCGGCATAAATCACGTTGTGCGCCATCACAGAGGACAAAATTTTGCTGCCAAATTGCGGGATTGGTATCCTCGGAGCAAGCATCCAAATCAATGGAGTAATGAACAAACGCATGATCATCGATCGAAAAATACGGTATAAAAAACGTTTCAGGAAGGACGCATTTTTGTATTCTTGGACAGTCATTGTCCACAACTCTGGATTCGCTTTACGCTCATCGAGATTCCCAACTTTTCCATGATGCGTATCGTGAATGTAATTCCAAACGCGACTAGGAACTAAGGTGAAAAAGCCAAGAATGAGTCCTGCGAGTTTGTTGTGTTTTCGTTCGGTGAAAAAACTGTAATGTCCACAATCGTGTTGAATCACAAAGAATCGACATAACAGCATGCCACTTGGAATCGCTAGAATTAGGGTGTACCAATGAAGGAAAGGATACAGTAAGCTATTCAAGGTGATAAGGAGAAGGAAGGGAATAAGCGTCCATAAATAAATACGCAGTGATTTCGTGTCTTGCGTTACTTCGTGTTCGCGTAAAATGCTAAAAATCAAACTTCTATTTTCCATGTTGTTAGTATTTTATGAGTACACCGCCGATTGAAAATCCTGCAGCCGTGCCACAGAGAAAGCAAATATCGCCTCTTTTTATCTCACCTTTTTCAACGGCATCCATAAACGTAAGCGGAATTGATGCGGAAATACAGTTTCCATAGTTAGACAATGTTTCTTTCACTTGTCCAGTTTTCAATGCATATTGCGTGCTTAGAATGCTCATCCCTAGTTTGGATGCTTGATGTGGAATAATGGCATCTGTTGACTGAATCGTGTACGGAAGGTCTTCAAAAAACAAATCCATAAACTCGGGCAACTTTTTTTTGGCGAGTCTTAACAGGTGACGCCCATTCATTTTGAACGAATACTTTTCGACATCATAAGGATTGTTTTTAAAATGGTTTCGTAAGCCACCTCCTTCGATAATCGTGTGATACACACCCTCAGAATACGTGCGCTGCGTTCCTTTGATAAAAGCAGATGTGGAATCCGCGTCATAACGAACAATCATTGCTGCGGCGCCATCTCCGAACAAGGTGAGTGTTTCCCAATTCGATGGATTAATGCCAATGGAAGATACCTCCGAACTCACGATCAAAATGTTTTTGTAGGTGACGCCATCCAAAATTTTAGCTGCAAAGTCCAAGGCCGAAAGAAAACTTAAGCAGGTACTATCAATATCGATAGCGGGTGTGTCAACTAAAAGTCCATCTTTCATTTCTGCCTTAATGATACTCGCTTGATTGGGAATTGGGTAATCGAAGGTTCCGCTTCCACATAGCAATAAATCGATGTCTTTCAGGTTCATAGAGGCATTTGCTAGTGCTTCTTCCGCCGCTCTAGCGCCCATGATTCCGTTGTTTTCGTTGGTGATGATGTGTCTACTTTCAACGCCGGAATATTTTTTCGCCCATCCGATCGGTAAGCCATGTTTTCGTTCAATTTCTTCAGAAGTAACCGCTTTAGGTAAATATTTACCCATGGCGATGATTCTAATTGGTTTCGTTTGATTCATATCTGATACGTCTTAGTTTATCTCCCTTTTTATGAGGAGGAATGTCTAGTTTAATTATTTCCACTCCCACGATGGCGTACAGCAGTAGGAGGTTTTTTACTCCATTTTTTGCTTTTTCAAATAATGCAAGATCTCCGTTTATGTATAATTCGATTAGCGTTGAGGACCGCTGCACCAACAGGTAGTCATGAATGGATTCATCGGATAAAATAATGGCCCTTCTGAAAAAATCAGGATAGATTTTCACGGGGATTCCATGAGTGTTCTCGAATAAAAGCACGTCATCTGATCGTCCTTCAATTTTTGCGATGGCCGTTGTTTTTTGTCCACAAGGACAATATGTTAATTCGTGAATAATGTCATTCAATTCATAGCGAACGATCGGCTGTGAGAAACGCTTTAAATCGGTGATGATGGGATGAAAACGCGTTCTTGTTTCATCCAAGTATTTTTTTTCGATGATCAGAAAGTCTTCGTGAAAATGTAAGACACCTTCCGTGCAAGTACTTGCTAAAAATCCTTCCGTACATTGATATACCTGGTGGATGTGCTGTCCAAAAATCCGTTCTAAGTAAATTTTGTCCTCCGGATAGAGCACTTCTGCAACGGAAATAATCTTTTCGGGATGAATGGTGAGCAATCCTTTTTCAATGTGATTGGCAAGATCCAAGAGCATGCTTGGTTGGGCAACGAGAAAGGATGGCTGCAAATTATTTAACCGGGTAACGTGGGAGGCTAAATCATCCAACAAATCAAAAAACTCAAATTTTAGGACTTTCGATTTCACCGAATCATACAAATTGCTGTTTGCGCGAAGAAAAAAGGCAACACTTCGTTTTTTCAATGAAAACTGTATGACGCGATCTAGTACATTCGCTACCCATTGCGCTCGTTCCTTTTCGGAAACAAGAAAAATCCCTCGATTTCCACTCGTTCCGGATGATAATCCAACAGTGATATTTTCAATCATTGGGGAGAAATCACGTGATAATTCTGCCTGGATAGCGGTTTCGAAGGCTTGATCCTTCTTAATATCTTGGGTATTGATGAGGTCAAAGTGTTCCATGAATAATTGCTTGTTCATGACAGGGTACTTCTCCAACGGTGCATGCTGTCTAGCGAAGTCCGCATAAAAAGGGGAGGAGGCAAGTGTCGATTGAAACTTTTTCCATCGATACGCCTGGAGTCCTTTTATGTTAGAACGGTACCGTTTTTTCACCAGTTTTAACTCAAGTAAGTTGACTAGGATGCGTAGTTTAAAGAACATTCCAATCAATTTTTGGTTGAATCAATTTGCTGGTAGTTTCCGAGCAATGCGTGGGCACAATAAGTACTTCAGGATGCGCCATATGGTATTGATGTACCTTGTTCAACGTGCTTTTGAATTCCTTCCAAGAATGAAAAAATAAGCGAACAATTGGATTTGGTAAGACATATTCTATATAGGACTTTTTCAGCCAACAAGCATCTGCAATCAGGAAATACCGTTGTTTATTCGTTTCCAACATGAGTCCAATTTGACCTGCTGCGTGTCCAGGTAACTCATAAATCAACAAGGAGTTATCGCCGAATAAATCATATTCTTTTCCGAGAATTGCCTGGTTGGATGGCGTAATTTCTTCATCGATGAAAATGATGCGCTCCGAAAGATCCTCTGGTAATAAGTTCTTTAAGACACCTTTTGAAAAGGCAATTGAATGGGGGAGCTTCATCGTAAATTCATACGCTTTTTTGGAGGTGTAAAAGACTGCGTTTTTAAAATCCTTCATCCCTGCAACATGATCCGCGTGAAAATGAGTGATGATGATGTGTTTGATGTCATCTGGCGAAATGCCATTGTCGCTGAGTTGTTTGGCGACTTCTTCCCCTGGTGGAATAACAACTTTTGTTATCTTTCCATAGATGCTGTTTGGAAAAAACGCGGTCTCTTCGTGAAACCGTTGTGTGTATCCGGTATCGTATAAAATATACCCATGTTCTGGATGCTCAATGAAGCCCCAAAGCGCATGGAATTTAATTTTTAATTTTCGACCCTAAAATACTTTTTTGATGATCGTTAACTTGCATAACGCTCTCTACTAATTTAAAATCGTAGTTTAATTGTTTTGCAGTAAGTGCAAGGGCTTGCACATCTTTTGGAAAACAACTACCTCCATAGCCTACGCCAGGAAATAAAAAGCGTTTACCAATTCTAGAATCACTACCCATACCAATGCGTACATGGTCGATATTGGCTCCTGCCGCTTCGCATAAATTAGCCATCTCATTCATGAAAGAAATACGCATAGCTAAATAGGAGTTAGCAGCGTATTTAGTCATTTCAGAAGAACGCTCGTCCATGAAGAAGATAGGATTGCCTTGTCGAACAAAGGGCTGGTACAATTCTTCCATTAATTTTCTAGCGCGTGCAGAAGAAGTGCCTACAACAACGCGATCTGGTTTTAAGAAATCATCTACTGCTACACCTTCTCTCAAAAATTCCGGGTTAGATACTACATCAAATAATGAAGGGTCTAATTTTTTGGCGAGTATAGCCGCTACTTTTTCTGCAGTACCCACAGGAACGGTGCTTTTATTGATAATGACTTTATAATCACTGATGAGCTCACTAAGATGTTCAGCAACCCCTAAAACATATTTTAAATCTGCTGCACCATCTTCGCCAGGAGGTGTAGGTAAGGCTAAAAAAATAAATTGAGCCTCTTTAATGCCCTCGGCTAATTGTGTGGTAAAATGTAAACGACCTTCTTTAATATTTCTTTTTAAAAGTGCTTCTAATCCAGGTTCGTAGATGGGTGTTTCCCCATTTTTAAGCGTATCAATTTTTTTTGGGTCGATATCAATACAAATAACGTTGTTTCCTGTTTCTGCAAAACAAGTTCCAGAAACTAATCCAACATACCCAGTGCCAACAATTGCAATATTCATGTTTACTATTTAGGAGTTTATAAATTAAGTACAAATATATGCAAGTTTGCTTAATCTGTTGGGTACTTAATTCTTAAAGCGAAGATAAAACCTGCTTTATAGCGGCGCAAGCATTTCTAATTTCATCCAAGCTAATAG
>JBEDJV010000090.1:0-6171 GCA_041172545.1 Bacteroidota bacterium
GAATCAATTAAACGCTCAATCACCATCGCAGTAATTCGCTTATCGAAATCGGATTTATTCAGTTGGTATTGTTGAAATTCCTCACTTGTCATCAGTCCGGTTACCATGCCAATAAATTGATACTTAATGGCCGAATTCTTCGCAAAAACGTTTTTCACTTCTGCGCGTTGTTCTTCTTGAATCGTTCGCTTGAAACAATGGTCTAGAATCACTGTTGATTTCGATTCAGCCACGAACAAGTCATGTTGAAACTTCAAAATTGGACGCAAAACTTCGTTTTGGAAGCGTTCAATTGGTGTAGCATGTTCATTTTCGGTAAATACGTCTGGACGTAAGTTTTGAAGTAATTCTGTTTCTCTAGGCATACTATTCAGACAAATCAACGGTGGAATAGTTCACAAGGAATTCTTCCATGTAGGAACTCATGCGCTCATCGTCGCTACTTCGAGCAAACAAAACCTGTTTGCATTTCGGTAAGCTTTCTGCGAGACGGGCCACGAATCCTTTTTGTCCAGCACGCATCTGATCATCCATGCATAAAACAATGAATAGTTTTAATTTTTTGATGTTAAATCCATTCTGAAAGTACATTTCACACACGCGACGGGTAGTTCCAACAATGATTTCCGTTCCATCGAACAAATCGTTTCGTTGTTTTAATTTATTCCCTTTTTCAACGACTAAATCTACGGTGAGGTCTTTCGCTTTTGCTGCTTTTTGAAAGTATTCTTCGATATGACGTGCGTCTTCATTGTTGGCACAAACGATAATGGCGCGCGGAGAACCTTCTTCCGGCTGTGGAATAATGTCATCAACGATGGGCCAAAGATAATCCAAGTATTCTTCGGGTTCGGCATGCACCACAACCGAAGATCTAGATTTTAATTGTTTGATGACTTGGTCTATTAACTCGCTCATGGATTGATTTTTTTATTGGAAAGATGTCTATCGGCATCTCGGATGGTTTTCTTTTTTAAATTTTCTTTGAGCGCCTGCTCCAAATCTATGTTTGTTTGGTTCGCTAGACACATCACAACAAATAGCACATCGGCTAATTCATCGCCAAGGTCTTTGTTTTTGTCGCTTTCTTTTTCACTTTGTTCCCCGTAGCGTCGTGCCATAATGCGGGCAACTTCCCCTACTTCTTCCATTAGAATGGCGGTGTTGGTCAATTCATCAAAGTAACGAACTCCAACTGTCTTGATCCACTCGTCGATGGTTTTTTGTGCTTCTTGGATAGTCATAATTGGGAATAAAATTAGTTAAAAGGAATCGAACACGAATATTCTCCTTTTTTTCCGTTTCTTTTTTCCAACTTTGTAAGACAAAAATAGTCAAATGGAAAAGCTGCAAAATTTCATCAATGGGACCTATGTTCCACCGAAGAATGGACAATACATCGACAACTATGAACCAGCAACGGGACAAGTTTACGCTTTAATTCCGGATTCAGATGAAGAAGATGTGTTAGCGGCAGTAGATGCGGCAGAAAAAGCCTTTCCAATTTGGTCGAATATGTCGATTGAAGAGCGAAGCAAAATACTCGTTCGACTTTCAGAGGGAATTGAAAAAAACATGGATGAATTTGTTCAAGCGGAAAGCCGCGACAATGGCAAACCAGTTTCCTTGGCAGCTCATGTGGACATTCCACGAGCGGTTTCAAATTTCCATTTCTTCGCAACAGCGATTACTCATTTTGCATCGGAATCTCATCACATGGAAGGAGTTGGCATCAACTTCACCACGCGTAAACCCATCGGAATTGTTGGTTGTATTTCGCCTTGGAATTTACCACTTTACTTGTTTTCTTGGAAAATTGCTCCGGCTTTAGCTGCTGGAAACTGTGTCATTGCGAAGCCTTCCGAAATTACGCCATATACAGCTTATTTATTAGGGAAAATCGCTCAGGAAGCTGGAATGCCGGCTGGAGTGTTGAATATTTTACATGGAACAGGACCAAAAGTAGGCGATGCCATCGTCAGACATCCGAAAATCAAAGCCATTTCGTTTACAGGTGGAACAAAAACGGGGGAATACATCGCGCGTACTGCCGGACCAATGTTTAAAAAATTGTCCTTAGAATTAGGTGGAAAGAATCCAAACATCATTTTTGCGGATTGCAATTTCGACGATATGTTGAGCACGACCATTCGTTCGTCCTTTGCCAATCAAGGGCAAATTTGTTTGTGTGGATCACGCATTTTCGTTGAACGACCGATTTACGAAAAATTCAAAGAAGCATTCGTTGCAAAAGTTTCCCGATCTAAGGTTTCCTTTCCAAGTGACCCAGAAGCGAAATTGGGAGCAATTGTCTCTGAATCGCACATGGAGAAAATCTTATCCTACATCGAATTAGCGAAGGAAGAAGGTGGAACGGTATTAACGGGTGGACATCGCGTGCACTTGCCGGCTCCGCACGACCAAGGATACTACATTGCGCCGACGATTATTGAAGGACTTTCTTACGATTGTCGCACCAACCAAGAGGAAATTTTCGGTCCGGTAGTGACCATCACGCCTTTCGATACCGAAGAAGAAGCGTTAATGATGGCGAATTCAACGATGTACGGATTGGCTGGAACTATTTGGACAACAAACTTGAATCGAGCACACCGTGTGGCAGATCAGTTGCAATCTGGAATTGTGTGGGTAAATGCGTGGCTCGTTCGTGATTTAAGAACACCATTTGGCGGTGTGAAAGCATCGGGTGTTGGACGCGAAGGTGGATGGGAAGCCTTGCGATTTTTCACTGAAGCAAAAAATATTTTTATCAAATACGAATGAAAAAACTGCTGATTTTTTTGTTTTTCGCTGGACAACTCCACGCTCAGTTGGAACCGCTTATGTTCCAGGTTAAAACGGATGGAATCGTTGCATGGAATTACTATTTCGGAGATGATTTCGAGAGTCCTAATGTAGACGAAACGAAATGGCATAAACGCTATCCGTGGGGTGGATTGTTAGCCGATCAAAAACAATATGCGGCACCTGAAATGTTGAGTCAGTCAGGAGGTCTTCTTCATCTAAAAGCGAATGAAAACAAGGGTTTTTATCCGGTCGAAGAGTGGATGATTAATCGCGACGAAGCGAAAAAACATGGTTTGGAAATCCAAGGGAATAGCGTAAAATTGGATTACGTCACCTCATGCATTTGGAGCAAACAGTCCTTTCGATATGGGTATTTTGAAATCCGTGCAAAGGCACCATCCGGACAAGGACTTTGGCCAGCATTTTGGTTGTATGGACAGAATCAAAAAGATGAAATTGACTTCATGGAAATGAAAGGAGAACGTCCCAACGAAGTCCATATCGATGTTCATTGTCCAGATTCCTGTGAAAAGGTCTTTACAAAACCATTCGGCTTACCAAAAAACTGGGGTGGATGGGTAAAAATGAACCAAAAATTGACGGATGAATTTGTCACGTATTCAGGAGTTTGGCTTCCAGGATCATTGACTTATTATGTGAATGGTGTTCCAGTTTCTCATTATGCCGGCGATTTCGATACACCGATGAATGTCATTGCGAATTTGGCCGTTGCACGAGATGGATTTGCCTTCAATCCTGGTCCAAATGCAGAAACGAAATTCCCCACGGACTATCAAGTGGATTACATTCGTGTGTGGAAGTTGGTTTCGGACACGGAGTACAAAGCGAAAATGTTTCTAGGTGCTTCGAAAAAAATCGCTCCCTTGAACTATCCGGTGGTAAATGTTTCCGAAACGAAAGAGGAAATGCAGATCCAAAAGAAAGTCAGATTTGTTTACAACAAGAAACACTTATCAGAAGAACTTGGATTCGTTTCCTTTGTTCCAATGTTGACCAATGCTGAACTTGGATGTGCAGGTACCTATCAAATTCTTTACAATGGAATTTCTGCAGGCGATGTGAAAATTACAGTTAAAGATAGCGCACGAAACTTCTTTTATCCGATGCTAAATAATGATGGATTTATCTTGAATCTTCCGAAGAAAGGGGAGTATCAAATGACCATTGAATCCGGCAAAAACAAAGCGATTTGTAATTTTACAATTTAATTCGTTCCAAGAATTTACTGTGTTTCTTTTCCTTTTTTGGAAATCGATATCCACCCACAAGTTTAACGGTGTAAAACGATTGTCGATAGATGAGTTGATTAAAACGAATCGATTTGTTGTCAAAATCAGTCACTAAAAACAGAAAGTATGTAGGTGTCGTGTAGCCTCCCATCAGGCGTACGTCATAACGTGGCGCAAGTCCGAGAAATCCTCGAAAATCTCCGTTCACTTGATAATACTTTGCTTGGACCACTGCACCGACTCCAGCCCAACCTGCGATTTGCCAGTTTTTGAAACGATTTACATACGCGTAGCCGGGAACGACTCCTACATCGAAGGCGGAAAACGTACTGCTCCTTGTTTTAGAATTCTGTTGGTCCTGCAACACATCCGGAATGAGTCCTCCGTTTTTTGTGTCTACCCCGAAGAAATTCATGGTTCCCTTTACGTACCAAGTGTGCACGAGATTCGTATAGTAGGAACGTTTTCCAAGTAAAGCGCCCATTTTAAAATCTTTGTGATGAAAATACCAGGCATTTGCGGAAATATTCAAGGATTGAATTTTTGGTTGAATGGAATTTCGGTGAGTTTCATCCAAACTTGGGTCCCAACGATACGCATCTTGAATGGAAAACCCATGAATGTACTTGAACTCGAAATCGTAATATACTTTTTTGAAGTTGAAATCCATACCCAAGTTGTATTGCCTGGATGTTCCGTAATTGCTGGCATCGCGGATGTTTCCGATGTTTGGAATGCTAAAACGGAGGACAAACCACTTGTAATTAAAACCCAGTCTCAAGAAAGGCGCTAAGTTGTTTTTGAAAGTGATCTTTTCGATTTCACTCGTTAGTGGGTAGTTTAAGGTAAAGGGTGCAGAAGTATATCCCGTTTCCGCGGAAATGATTTTCGCATCGCTGAAATCCAAGATATTGGGACTCGTTTGCGCAGGCAAATTCATCGTCATAATAAGACAAAGACTACTGATGAATGCCTTCAAGGTCCAAGATAAACGCATATACCTTTGCTATTTCTAATCGTTCGCTACTTCTTCCGGATCCTCCGCCATGACCGGCATCCATGTTACATTCAAAGACCAATGGATTTTCATTGGTTCTCAGGGCGCGTAACTTCGCCACATATTTCATCGGCTCCCAGTATTGTACTTGCGAATCATGGTAGCCCGTCGTGATGTAAATTGCCGGATAATGGACTTTACGCAGGTTGTCATACGGTGAGTATGCTAACATGTAGTGGTAAAATTCAAGTTCTTGTGGATTTCCCCATTCTTCCCATTCGCCCGTTGTCAAAGGAATGCTGACATCCAACATCGTTGTGACTACGTCTACAAATGGAACTTGAGAAACGATTCCTTTCCAAAGTTGAGGTGCCATGTTCGTCACCGCTCCCATTAACAGTCCACCAGCGGAGCCGCCTTGTGCATAGATGCGTTCCGGATCGCAATAATGGTAGCGACCTAAGTGCTCCGCTGCATTGATAAAGTCAGTAAAGGTGTTTATTTTCTTGATGAATTTTCCATCTTCATACCAGTGTTCTCCCATGTACTTGCTTCCGCGAATGTGTGCCATCGCAAAGACAAATCCACGGTTTAACAAGCTGATGCGCGTAGCGCTAAACGTGTCTGGAAGTGTGTATCCGTAGGATCCGTATCCATAGAGTAAACAAGGAGCAGATGCGCGATCAATTCCTTTTTTATAGACAAGCGACACTGGAATTTTTGTCCCGTCGTTTGCCACCGCCCATACACGTTCGGATTGATAATCAGCTGATTGAAAATTCGGGTCCAATAAGCGTTTTTGAAACCAAAGCTTCTTTTCGCCGGATGCGATGTCGTATTCAAAAACACTTGATGGTGTCGTCAGGGAATTGTAGGTGTAAAAAAGTCGTTTTGTTTCGTAGGCATCGTTCACACCTAGACCGAGGAAATAACATTCTTCATCAAAGGAAATGTAGCGTTCCGAAGTCGCCGTTTTGATTTTGAATTTTCGCAATCCATTATGACGTTCTTCAATCAACAGAAAATCTTGGAAGGCGTTAATTCCTTCAATTAATATGGAAGTGTCATGAGCTACAATCTCCTCACAGATTTCTAGATTCGATGGGAAGTTAGAAG
>JBEDJV010000091.1:0-9337 GCA_041172545.1 Bacteroidota bacterium
GCTTATCTTGATTGTATGCCTTGTTCGTCAAAATATCTGAATAAACAAAATAGTCAACTTCTTCTTTCGTCAATTGATAGGCATCTTGAACGCGTTGACGTTCAGTAGCGATTCGATGCTCACTGAAAGGCTCCTTCGAAATAACGATTTTAAACAATTTTCGATTCACCAAACACTTCGATAATTGCGACAAAATAAGGTCTGGATTACTTTGCCATACTTTAATCGCTGACCAAATATCGTAATCGTCTAACTGTGCAAAATTTTCCAACACTTCTTTTCGTTGTTGAAAATCGACTTCTGTGATGTCTTGTTTCATGAAAAAAGTCAAGGCGGGACTTGCGAAAACATCCTCTCCTCGTTTCGCTAGAAATTTAGCTCGGCGAAGTGCATGAATCAACATAAATTCGGCAGCAACAACTGTTTTGTGTAAGTATACCTGCCAGTACATTAAACGACGAGCAACAATGAACTTTTCTATCGAATAAATTCCTTTTTCTTCGAGAACCAATTGTCCATCGCGGACATTTAACATTTCAATAAGTCGATCTGTACCGATAATTCCTTCGCTTACTCCGGAATAAAAACTATCTCGATTTAAATAATCGAGTCGATCCATATCGAGTTGACTAGAAACGAGCTGGTGTAAAAACGGTTTGTGGTACTTATTTTGAAAAATAAGTAGGGCCATATCGAGCTGACCATCGAATTCCTTCGACAATTCTTCGATGAAAAAAGAGGAAATCTCTTCATGGCTCACACCGCAAACAATATCGTATTCCAAGGCATGACTAAATGGACCATGTCCGATGTCGTGTAGCAAAATGGCCAAACACACTGCGCGTTCTTCTTCTGGAGTAATCTCGTGACCTTTGCGACGAATGGTTGCAACGGCTTCACTCATCAAGTGCATGGCACCTAAAACATGGTGAAAACGCGTGTGATTTGCTCCCGGATAAACAAGGTGACTTAATCCCAACTGCATGATACGACGAAGTCGTTGCATATGAGGATGTTCCAAAATATCGAAAATTATTTCGTCCGGAATTGTAATAAAACCATAGACTGGGTCGTTAATAATTTTCTTCTTGTTGTTTCGATGTTGATTCGGTTGCAATTGAGTACCTTTAATTAAATTCATTCAAAACTATTAAAAATAAGGCATATGCAGGGTAAAATTCTTTGGGCGGACGATGAAATTGAATTATTGAAACCACACATTTTGTTTTTAGAGGCAAAAGGTTACACTGTTGATCCTGTAACGAATGGACAAGATGCCATCGAAAAAGCACTCCTTCATTCCTATGACATTATTTTCTTGGATGAAAACATGCCTGGCTTAACAGGACTCGAAACCTTGTTTCAAATCAAAGAACAAAAACCGCTTGTTCCCATCGTCATGATTACGAAAAGTGAGGAGGAACATATCATGGAGGAAGCGATTGGAAGTAAAATTGCCGACTACTTGATTAAACCAGTAAATCCAAATCAAATCCTTCTAAGTATTAAGAAAAACTTGGACGTATCGAAACTAGTGAGTCAAAAAACGAATTCAAACTACCAGCAAGAATTTCGTCAACTCGGCATGCAATTGATGGGACGAATGGACGCGGAAGAATGGAAGGACTTCTATGCGAAACTTGTTTTTTGGGAACTCGAATTAGACAATATTGAAGACTCCGGAATGCGTGAAATTTTCGACATGCAAAAGAAGGAAGCCAATAAATTGTTTTGTGATTTCATTGAAGACAACTACTTAGATTGGGTGAACGGAACAGAGGACTCACCTCAAATGATCCATACATTGGTGAAAGATAAAATTGCTCCATTTATCGGTAAAGAAAAAACCGCTGTCCTTGTCATTGATAATTTGAGATTCGACCAATGGAAGATGATTGAACCTATATTATCACGTTATTTCACGAAAGAAGAGGAAGAGATCGTGTTCTCCATCCTACCGACTGCGACACATTACGCTCGAAATGCCTTTTTCGCCGGATTATTGCCTTCAGAAATCGAAAAACGATTCCCAACCTTGTGGAAAAATGAAGAGGATGAAGGAGGGAAAAACATGCATGAAAAAGAATTTCTAGATGCGCAATTAAAACGCTTAGGTAAAAACGTGAAATGGAGCTACAATAAAATCACCAACGTTGAAGCGGGAAAGAAACTTGGAGATTCGTTTCATACATGGAAGGACAATGATGTAAATTTTATTGTGTACAATTTCGTGGATATGTTATCTCATGCGCGAACGGAAATGGAGGTCATTCGGGAACTTGCGGACAACGAATCCGCGTATCGCTCGATTACCGTTTCTTGGCTAGAGCATTCTCCCCTACTCGAAATTATCAAAAAAATCGCGGATGCTGGAATCCGATTAATCGTCACAACCGACCACGGAACAATCAAAGTCAACAAACCTGTCCGCATCGTTGGTGAACGAAATACGAATTCCAATTTACGCTATAAAGCCGGACGTGGTTTAACATATGAAGCAAAAGAGGTCTTTTCGGTGAAAAATCCAAGTGAAGCGTTCCTTCCTAAACTGAAACTATCTGCGGAGTTTGTTTTTGCGAGAGAACAAGATTTCTTCGTCTATCCAAATAATTACAACCATTTTGTCAATTATTACGGGAATACCTTTCAGCACGGTGGAATTTCACTAGAAGAAGTGTTAATTCCCTACATTTCGATGAAAGCAAAATAATCTGAGAATTTATGCTTCTTTAGAACAATTCAAAATAAGGGAATTCGTACCTTTGTACGAATATGAGCAACTTGGAGCAAAAAGCTTTTAATGTACGTGAAATTCGAGAAGAATTTCCGGCACTACGTCAACAAGTGTATGGGAAGAATCTCATTTATTTTGACAATGGTGCGACGTCCCAGAAACCTAAATTGGTATTGGATGCGATTAACCTCTTCTATTCGAAGGAAAATGCTAATATTCACCGTGGAGTTCACTATTTGAGTCAAAGAGCCACAACGGATTACGAGGCAGCTAGACAGCGCATACAACGTTACCTAGGCGCGAGAAAATCGGAGGAAATTATCTTTACAAAAGGAACTACAGACAGTATTAACTTGGTTGCTTTTTCTTACGGATCAACATTATCTGCCGGTGATGAAATTCTGATCTCAGCGATGGAACACCATTCCAACATCGTTCCTTGGCAATTGCTGTGTGAACGTCAAGGCTGCGTGTTAAAAGTGGCGCCGATTAATCAGCGAGGAGAACTCATCATGGATGAGTTTGATCAACTCCTTTCTAAAAAAACCAAACTCGTTTCCATTACACACATTTCCAATACGCTTGGAACCGTTAACCCCGTTAAGGAAATTATTCAAAAAGCGCACGCAGTTGGAGCGAAAGTACTGATCGATGGTGCTCAAAGCATTCAACACATGCACATCAATGTGAAAGAATTGGACTGCGATTTCTACGTTTTTTCGAGTCACAAAGTATTCGGTCCGACAGGAATTGGCGTGCTTTACGGAAAGGAAGATCTATTAGACCGAATGCCACCCTATCAAGGTGGAGGTGACATGATATCACGGGTCACATTTGAACGAACGACTTACAACGAACTTCCTTTTAAATTCGAAGCAGGGACACCACACATTGCCGGTGGAATTTGCTTAGGAAAGGCATTTGAATTCTTAGAATCCATTGATATGGTCGCGGCAGAAAAACATGAACGCGAATTAGCGAAATATGCGGAAGACATGTTGGACACTTTTGAAGGACTTCAAATCATTGGGGAAGCGAAAAACAAAACCTCTGTCGTTTCCTTTTCCATTAAAGGCATTCATCCGTTCGACATCGGGACATTACTCGATAAACAAGGGATTGCCGTTCGAACAGGACACCATTGCACACAACCTTTGATGGATTTTTACGGCATTCCCGGAACAGTTCGTGCCTCTTTTGCGTTTTACAATACGAAAGAAGAAATTGACACGTTTGTCGGAGCAGTTGAACGCAGTTTAAGCATGTTGAAATAAAATGAACTTAACAGAAAAGCAAGACGAAATCATCCAAGAATTCGAAGTTTTCGATGATTGGATGGAAAAATACGAATACATTATTGACTTAGGCAAGGACCTTCCTAAAATTGATGATGTAAACAAAACAGATGACCGACTTATTGAGGGATGTCAATCACGCGTATGGTTGGATTCCCATTTTGATAACGGAAAAATGCATTTTACTGCAGATTCAGACGCGATAATTACCAAAGGAATTATTGGATTGTTAATCCGCGTATTAGATGGTGAAGAGCCAAAAGATATTGCCACGGCAGATTTGTTTTTCATCTCCAAAATTGGATTACAAGAACACCTTTCCCCTACCCGTGCCAATGGATTACTCGGCATGGTAAAACGCTTAAAAATAGAAGCAATTAAACATATTTCAGCAACATGAGTGACTTAGAAGACCGAATTGTTCAAATGATGAAAACCATTTATGACCCAGAAATTCCTGTGGACATATTTGAACTTGGATTGATATACGAAGTTAAAGTGGAAGAGGATAATCATGTCTATATTGATATGACGTTAACTTCCCCTAATTGTCCCGTTGCAGAGAGTTTACCGAAAGAGGTGGAAGATAAAGTGGCGTCCGTAGATGGTGTTACTTCAGCGAAGGTGAACATCGTTTTTGACCCACCATGGGACAAAGACATGATGAGCGAAGAAGCAAAATTAGAACTCGGATTTCTTTAAAGTTTACGCAAAATAAAACGTCTCAAGCGGTATTGCTTGTAGTCGTAATATTCAAACTCTAAATTATTCTTGGAAGATAACAAAATGCGTACATCAATAGTATCAGTCAAACGCTTTACCAATAAATGATCTCCGGATTCATTGATATCGAAAAGAGCTTGATTGACAACAAATGAATCTTGAACTTGATTCAATCCGAAATAACTATAATCTAAATCTATTCGGCCATCCATTTTTTTCAAATCAGAGGAAATGACGATTTCTCCCACTGGGACGCTATCGTAAAAGGTGAATCCCTCGCCATCTAAAATACGTACTAACTCAACTTTCCAGGCGCCATCAATACGCTTCAGCTGCGCTTTTTGTTTTTGACATGCGGTCAAAACAAGAATCAATGACACTATGAATAAACCACTTCTCATCCCTTAAATGCTATGCTACACATGGCCATCATCCCCATTTTCAATGCTTCCGAATCAATATCAAAACGCGGATGATGAACGGCGTAAGTAATTCCTTTTTTCTTATTTCCAACACCTAATCGAAAGAAACACACCGGTATTTCTTGACTGTAAAAGGCAAAATCTTCTGCGGTCATTCGCAAGGCTAATTCGTGAATCTTTTCGGATCCAAAAACCTCACTAAAAAGTTCACCTACTTCTTCCGTTAGTTTTTCATCGTTTTTCAAAAACGGATATCCTTTTGAAATAGTTAAAGCGATTTGTCCGCCAAAAAGTGAAGAAACTTCCGCAGCTTCGCTTTCCAAAATCGTATATGCTTTCGCTCTCCAAATTTCATCCATCGTTCGGAACGTTCCTTTGATGTGTGCTTCCGACGGAATGACATTTGTTGACCCAAGCGCTTCAAAGCGACCAAAGGTCAAGACATGTGGAACGGCTTCAGGACATTCATCCATAAAACGTGCTTTCACACGACTCATCCAAAGTGCACCCATTTCAATTGGATTGACACATTTCTCTGGCAAGGCTCCATGTCCACCAACTCCTTTAATGTTTACATGCAACTCATCACTAGATGCCATATACAATCCTGGACGTAAACCAATGTTTCCAACTTCCATTTCAGGGAAAACATGCAATGCGTACATTTTTTCTACTGTTGGATGATGCAGCACTCCAGCTTTCATCATCAAACTTGCTCCTCCGGGATTCATTTCTTCACCTGGTTGGAAAATCAATTTTAACGGTTGTTTCAAGTCGTTTCGATTCGCTTGCAAAATCACTGCAGCGCCTAATAAAATCGACGTGTGAACATCGTGACCGCAGGCATGCATCCACCCGTCTACTTCAGATTTATACGGAACATCGTTTTCCTCTTGAATCGGAAGAGCATCCAAATCTGCACGTAATCCAATACAATTGTCTTTCTTCGTATGATGATCCGCACCAATCCATGCGGTATGATGATCCGCACCAATCCATGCGACCACTCCTGTTTCAGCGACATTCGTTTCATGCTCAATTCCATATCTAGAAAGGATTTCAGAAACGAAACTCATCGTGTTTTTCTCTTGAAAGGAAGGTTCTGGGTTACGGTGCATGTGCTCGCGCCATGTACGAACTTCTTCAAAAAGCTCCGCAACTAGGGACTGAAGTTTCTCAGGATTCATTGGATGAAATAGATGAATAACCAGAAAGGATTAAACGAAAAGAAACATAGGCTAAAAAAATCCCGAAGATCAACTTCACCATTCCTGGCGAAAGTTTCAAGGATAGTTTGGAGCCAATGTATGCTCCAACGAGAAATGTAGCCGCGATGACTAATCCATATTTCCATTCGACATTGCCAGACTTCCAATAGTTAATCACAGCAAAAAGCACAACGGGCATGGATAGAACAAAGAGACTCGTTCCCTGTGCCGTATGTTGAGAAATTCCTAGAAAAAAGACCAAGGCTGGAACGATAATAACGCCACCACCTACTCCAACGAATCCACTAAGAATCCCTGCAAAGACGCCAATGATGGCTAGAATAAGTATGGTTTGTGGTGTCATTTGTTTTCAAAGATATCAAAAATAGCTTACTGATTGACGAGAAGATTGCAACCGCGAATGTCCGCGTCATCAAAGCGTCCCTCCAAATAGAATCCATCACCTTCTAGTCGTCCTAAATCTTGTGTTTGGATAAACGCACAACTGTGTTGATTCGCTAAGTCGATGACATTGATTCCACCTGAACGTTCCGTTGGAAAGAATGAAAACGGATCATATGGATCACGAATGAGAATTTTCATCCACGGAACGACTTGAAACTTTCCATCCTTCATGGAATAACCTTGGGAGAGGAGTTCCGTCATACCATATTCTGAACGAATATGATCAACACCTAATCCCTTGATTAATTCCGAGTGCAGTTCTGCCTTTGTTAACTCCTTGCGACGTCCTTTCATCCCGCCCGTTTCAATGATCATCGCTTGAGAAAGATCGATGTTTAATTCCGCCAAATCGAGCAAGGCATAAGAAACCCCGAAAATGATCACCTTTTTGCCTTGAGAAATGGCTGCTTGATATCGCTCAATAAGCGAAGATGGCTCATTTAATAAGAATCCCGAAAGTGCTTCTTGTGACTGCTGAATGAGTCCATGCACCATGTAAACCAAAGAAGAATCTCCTTGTTCCATATAATTGGGCAACAAAGCCAAAACCACATAGTCCTGAACCGATCCAAAAAAATGCGTGAATCCCAATGAAAAGGAATCATCGTACCACTGTTTATTTACCACGAAATGTTGACTCCTACCTGAATTCCCTGTTCCACTACTTTGAAAATGAAGGTCGATTTGATTCGCTTCTTGATCCACAATCCGTTCCGTTTTGAAAAATGAAATGGGAAGAAAAGGGATTTCTTCCAATGATTGTGGATTGTTCCGTTTCACCAAGTCCACATAGGAACGATACACGGAAACATGTTGATAATGATAATGAAATAATGCCAACGCACGATCCTCGAAGTTATCTGAATGCGTACTGAGTAAATATTCCATTGGATTCATGGAACAAAGTTAAGATGAAATGTCTATTCCACATCGTCAAGCCAGGAAATGTGTGTAATTTTGAACAAGCGCTGAAAAACGTTGTTAAAATAAACATACATCAACAATATATGAAAAAAACGGGAGTCTTATTGCTTCAATTGGGAACACCTGATAGTCCAAAAACAAGTGACGTGAGACGTTATTTGACAGAATTTCTAAACGACCCACGTGTCATTGACATTCCGTGGATATTACGTAAAATATTGGTGAATGGCGTCATTGTTCCATTTAGAGCACCAAAATCAGCGAAAATATACAAGGAACTTTGGGAATTAGGCAATGGCGTTTCACCTTTGAAGACGCACACATTAAAGGTTCAAGAAATGTTAACGGAAGCTTTCAAGAATGAAAATGTGACGGTTGAAATGGCCATGCGCTACCAAAATCCATCCATGGACAGTGTACTTGAGCGCATGCATCAAGCAAATTACGATGAAATCATCATCCTCCCCTTATTCCCTCAATACGCGAGTGCATCGACCGGTTCTGCTGTGGAGAAAGCGATGGACATCATTCGAAAATGGTGGGTCATTCCTGAAATTAAAATCATCAGTCAGTTTTGGGACAACGAAGGATACATAGATTCGATTGTTGAGAACACAAAACAGTTCAACCTGAAGGATTACGATCACGTACTTTTTTCCTACCACGGATTACCAGAAAGACAAGTGGATAAAGTGTATGAAGGAACGGACTTATGTGCAGATGAACCATGTGAAACCGAATTGAATGAACCATGTGAAACCGAATTGAATGAGCGCAATAAATTCTGTTACAAAGCTACTTCCTTTGCAACCACTCGACTCATTGCGCAAAAAATTGGATTAACAGAGGATCAATACACGGTGTGCTTTCAATCCAGACTTGACAAAAAATGGTTAACTCCTTTTTCTGATAAGGTGGTGGAAGAATGGGCGAAAAAAGGAGCAAAAAAATTATTGGTGTTTAGTCCAGCATTTGTTGCCGACTGTCTAGAAACCTTAGTCGAAATTGGCGAAGAGTATCAAGAGATTTTCGAGGAACACGGTGGAGAAAAAGTTCAATTAGTACCAAGCTCCAATAGTCACCCGTTATTTGTCAATGGATTAGAAAAATTGATTCGTCAAAAAATGAACTAGGATAATTGTAGTATCCTTTTACGTTTACACATTTAAGTAGTAAATTTGCAACCGATTACACAAAACAAATAGATAAAATAAGTATGGCTTATAAAGTAAAAGACATCAGCTTAGCTGAATGGGGTAGAAAAGAAATTAAATTAGCCGAGGCAGAAATGCCCGGACTTATGTCGCTACGTGAAGAATACGGAACAACAAAACCATTAGCTGGAGCAAGAGTTGCTGGATGTCTTCACATGACGATTCAGACAGCTGTTCTTATCGAAACATTGGTAGAATTAGGTGCGGAAGTTACTTGGTCTTCTTGTAACATTTTCTCGACACAAGATCACGCTGCTGCTGCGATTGCTGCTGCTGGAATTCCAGTATTTGCGTGGAAAGGAATGAATGAAGAAGAATTCGATTGGTGTATTGAACAAACGTTATTCGCATT
>JBEDJV010000092.1:0-6147 GCA_041172545.1 Bacteroidota bacterium
TAAACTGGGTGTCCCACCGCCGAAATAGACTGTTTCAACAGATTTCTCTTGTAATTCAGTCTTTCTCATTTCCAACTCCAAGCAAATGGCTTCAATTAACTTCCCTCGATAACTTGAAAAAGTCGTCGAAAAATGAAAATCGCAGTAGGAACAACGTTTCTTACAGAAAGGAATGTGCACATAGATTCCGGCCATTCCTAATTCAACTTAACGTTTAACAAAAGACTTCACTGAACTACTTCCATTCACAAAGTTGACGTGAATAAAATACGTTCCATTTGATAAGTTCTGAGTGTTCAGTTGAGCTTCATTCCCTTCGATATGTTGACGCAAAATCGTTTTGCCGTATACATCAACAAGTACCCATTCATTGGCCTGACTATTTTGAATAGTCACATTCAACACGTCTTTTGCTGGATTTGGGAATATGTTCCATTGAACTGTGCCTAATTCTTCCATTCCAGAGTCATCTGTACTTTTTACGATATCTGAAGCTTGTGAACCGAAATCAGCCGGTGACAAGGTGTACAATACGGCGCTCGTATGATCCAATAATGTCAAGCTACCATCTACATTCGCTCCGCCCCACTGAGCAGCACCTAATCCATCACCGTAGTAATCGTAAATCGTGAACGTGTAACAATCTAAAACTGAAAGAGGAATATCGTAGTTGTACGTCGTATTACCTGCTAAAGGAGCTGTTGGATCTGTTGGAGCGGGACTATTTCCAGTACCATAATTTCCAATAAAACTTTCATTTCCTTCGGACCAAACAACCGTTCCATTACTTGAAGTTAATTCCATATACGTTTCATCAGGGTAGTTATCCGTTAACAAGGTCACTTTAAGTAGTCCAATTGTTTCATCAATCGCGTTTACCGTTAACGCAGTATTCGTATTGTCATTTACAGTGTTTTCATCAATTCCAGCATTTGGACTTGTAACAGAAGCACTAAACGTATGATTTCCTACAGATAAAGTCACACTAGGCAAGGTGATTAATTCTGTTTGCCATTGAGCCAAGGAGCCACTCCAGTTTACTGTTTGATTCGCACCGCCATCGATAGAATACGTCACAACAGCTGACGTTAAGGTATTTGTTCCAGAATTAGCAATGGTCACTTTCGGTGTGTAATTTGTTCCGCAGAAAGCTGTTAACTCCAACGTTGGAGCAGACAATCCAGCATCAAGTGCTGCTACGGTAGCATTTAATGGATCAAAGCCATTAATAAACGCTGCACCTGAGTTATTCGGGTCTAACCAACATTTCAATTGATTCGTTGTATTACTTCCCGCTGGTTCCCAAGACACACTGAATTTCCCGTACTCATCGGATAAATTTGCTCCACCACACGCTGATGCTCCACCATGTAGTTGTCCAATGATTCTGTGATTTTGATCATATAAAGGTGAGCCCGAAGAACCACCTTCCGTTACTCCACTATCCCAGGTTGTTACTCCCCAATGGCTATTTGCTGGACAAGCGCCGAAGGTTGTTGAAATTAACGCTTGATTTTCGAAAGATATTTTTTTAATATCTCCAGACGGATGATGAATTCCTACGGCTGAAGTAGGTGTGTTTCCAGAATGGTCCCAACCAGAAAAGTATGGTGTATAACTCACAGGTACGGTTCCCGCCGTAAGACCACCGGTGATTTCCACTAAACAAAAATCAGATGCGGTTGCACGTGCACGAAGTACAGCTCCGGACAAGGATTGAAACGTTGGAGATGTCGCTGGATTATTACAATCTGCCGATTGCCAATTAAAACGAAATATCCACGAAGCAGGATTGCTGTAACAATGATCTGCTGTTAATACATAAGGTTTTCCGTCGTTTAGGGTGTTATTAACCAATGATCCAGAGCAGAATCCATTGCTACCTGAAACAAGCATGACAGCTGCATTGCGTTCCAATGTCCAAGGTAATCCTTCCGAACAATTCACATTTCTATTACACGAACCTGAACTACCAAAGGCTTTTTCTTGGAAATCAACTGCTGTTCGGTAACCATGAGTAACGGTCGAAATTTGAATGTTTCCTTGTGCATTGTTTTTAGGAACATAATATTCAACGATTGTTTGGCTACCCGGTACTAATTCAGTTCCTAATTGACCATCAAACAAGTGATTTGCGGTAAAACTACCGAGAATAAAGTCTTTTTGAGGATTAAATACATATAACTGATTTCCAGCAGGTATGTCCGTTTGCGCAAAAGTCAAATTTATCGTTAATGCGTTTTGACATTCAATTAAAAGGTGCCAAATACGGTCTCCGTTCGGAAGATTAGTCCACGTTCCAGCATTGTTCGTATTTAAATTTGTGTAGTAATTCCAACCAAAACGCCATGGTGCTGTTCCTGTTCCATCCACTAATAAATCTTCTGCTTTTAAAGAAGCAATATCTGGTTCCGGAAAAGAAACTTTATTGATTTCTTTTAGGTTAATGTTCGCTTTGTACGTTTTTTTCCCACCATCGCCTTGTTGTGCGAAACTCTGAAAAGTGAAAATTGCCAATAATAAAGTAAGGGTTTTTTTCATGATTGCTTATTTATTCGTGATACGCTTGATTCCACAGCCTTTTGGTGCAGTGGTATTTGTTTTAATTTTCTTATGGCTTGCCAATTCTTTCAAGGCAATTTTAAGGTAGGGAACATCCGCTTTGCGGTCTTTGTCCCAAATGTTGTCGATGGAACCCATGTACACCAACTCCATATCCGCATTTAATAAAAAGACGTGCGGTGTGGTTTTAGCGCCGAAAATATTGGCCATGGTGGAGTTTACATCCACTACATAAGGCATTTTATACTGTTGTTGTTCTGCGTGTTTCAGCATTTCATCATAGGAATCAGCACCTTGACGTTTTCCTTCGTTAGAATTCACGAGAATCATTCCGATTTTTAGGCTATCTGCCAAATCGTAAAGTGTATTGTATTGACGTTCCCAACCTGGAAAATCTTCTGTTCCCACCACAAAGGGACAGGTGTTACAAGAAAAAATAACGAGGAGACCATTTTCTTTTTTCGAATCATTCAGCGAAGTCGTTTCGCCTTTTGTACTTTGAAGTTGATCATCCAACATCAACGCTTTGTCCCCTATTTTCATTTGGGCATTCAAGGATGCTACGGACACAAAGAATAAAAGTAAGAAGCGCAATTTTTTCATAAGAGTTGAAATAGTGAGAGGAAAGTTACGATTTTTCTTTCAGTTACAAATGAACTGCAGATAAAAAGCAACGCGACAAGTTGTATATTTGTGGATAGGTATGGAGATGAAAAAGAAACCATTTGTTGTTGGGATTTGCGGTGGAAGTGGCGCCGGTAAAACAACGCTATTAAGAAGATTATCTGAATCTTTTGGAGCGATAACACCTTCTGTTTTCTCAATGGATAATTACTACCTTCCGATTGAGAAGCAAGCCCTAGATCAAAATGGCAAGGTTAATTTTGATTTGCCTGGGGCTCTGGATCAAGGTAAATTAGAAGCTGATTTACAGGAATTAGTTGCTGGTAATCCTATTGAAGTAAAGGAGTATTTTTTCAATTCCCCTCCGAACAAAAATGTGTTGTTAACCATTCAACCCAGTGAGGTCATCATTGTAGAAGGATTGTTTTTATTCCATTACAAGAACGTATTTGATACATTAGACTTCAGCATTTTTGTTGATGTTGATCATCAAACACAACTAGACAGACGCATCTACCGTGATCAAGAAACGCGCGGTTATAAGCGTTCAGAAATCATCTATCAATGGGATCATCATGTCTTGCCTTGTTACCAAAATTACATTGAGCCTTATAAAGATCAAGCGCATTTCGTTTTCAGAAATGATCACCGTGCAGATGAGGACTTTGGAAACCTATTTATTTCCCTGTCTGGCTTGACTAAAATGGAGTTACAAACATGAAAAAATGGATGCACATAATCGTGAATTTCAAGTATTTTTTACTTGCGATTTGTGCATTTGGTTTGTTGTTTTATGAGCAAATATCACTTGAGAAAGAAGGGGAAGTCCCTGAGAAAAAAATTCAAGAACTCTTCCTTCAGCAAGAACAAAAAATCAAACAAAGTGCCACTTCAGCACTCAAGTATTTCAAACAATATGGCTCCATTCCTAAAAATGAAGAATGCCAACTTCACATTTACAAGCAGGATCGTTTAATAAAGTGGAACACCAATAAAGTTCCTGTATCCAATTTTTCCACCATTCAATTTCCGAGTCGTGGACTCATTCAACTACAAAACGGTTGGTACTATGGTGATGTATACAAAGAAGGGGACTATTTATGTTGTGCTTCTTTTTGTATTGTTCAAGAATATTCCTATTCCAACGAGTTCATCACTTCGCAGCCCAACCCACTTTTTGGGAAAACAAAATTCAGTATTTCCCTAGATTTGAATCGCGGAATTCCCATTTACAATGCCGCAAACCAGTACTGCTTTTCAGTTATTGGAAACGAAAATTCTCCTGAACCAACTCCGTGGTATGTCCTTCCGTTATTTTTAATTGGATTAATCAGTCTTATTTATGGATTGTATAAAAAAGTAGAAGCGAAAAAAATTGGTCGTTGGCTATTGGTTTTAGGACTATTAATTTCCAGGATTATTCTCTTTGAATTGCCCTTAAAAAATCTGTTTGAGCATGCCACTTTTCACACGGCTGAACTTTTCGCCTATAATGAGTGGTTTCCTAGTTTCTTGGATTTTTGCATCAATAGCATCTTTATTGGTTTTGGATTTTTAACCATTTTCAAATCCTTCAAAGAAACAAAAAACACTTCTTTCATTTGGATTCAATACGTGTCCATTTTCGGAGTTTGGATGTCCTTTGTGTACCTCATCAAAATGGTGGTATTACATTCGAGCATCCCCGTCAATTTCAACCAGTTTTTCGATTTAAACACCGACTCATTTGTTTTCTTTGGAATTATCGGTTTAAATTTTCTTTGTTTTCAAAAAATTATTTTTGGGATTGTTGAACGTCTTTACGATCAAAAATGGAAGGGAATTATTGTCCTGTCAGGTTCCTTTATTCTCGTCTTTGTATACTGGATAATCGAAGGATCGGGAGATTTTTCCTATTTCACATTGATTCTACCTTTCCTCATTGTTTTTGTGAATCTGCTTTTTTTTCGTCGGAAGGAATCCATGCAACAATTCTCCTTTCAATTGGTTTTGTTATGTCTTTTTTCATTCGTCTTCGTCCATGAATTAATTCTAAAAAATGAGCAAAAAGATTTAGAAAACAGGGTGATTTATGCAAAAAAGATTGCGACAGAAAGGGATGTAAATTTAGAGATTGAATACGCTGAATTACATGAGGAATTGAGGTCAGATCGTATATTTCATCAATTTTCCTCAGACCAAACTTCATCAATTGACATCGGTACCTTAACTGCCATTCTTGAAAAAAGGTACTTTCATGGCATTTGGGATGGTTATGACCTATCTCTGGATGTATTCACTGATAAAGGCCACTCCTTTTTCTCGAAGGATTCGACCACATTTCAGCAAATAAATGAGTTGATTCATCGACACGGGACATCCTCTGATATTGATCCTTCCATGTATTTTATGCCACACGAGGAAGAAGGATTAACCTATCTTATCTTAGATAAAATCAAGCTTGGAGAAACGTTCATTTTTTTATGTGTCCGACTAAAGTCAAAACGAATACCAGAAGAAATTGGCTTTCCTAGGTTACTTATTTCTGACGAAGCAAATGTGATTCGCGACTTAGAAGAGTATTCCATTGCGAAATACGCTGAAGGACATTTAATTCATCAATCCGGTTCGTTTACCTACCCTGTATCGATTTTCTCCTTTCTTCCTGAAAACAAAATCGAAGGTTCATTTAAACACGAAGGATTCCATCACTACTTCTACCGAAAATCAAACCAAAATGCCATTGTGATTTCCATCATGTCCAAAAGTTGGTTTGACTACATTACGTCTTTTGCCTATATTTTCTGTTTTTGGGGACTGTTGATGGTGGTCATCTACCTTATTAACGGAAGGGCTGTAATCAGCGGAATTGATTTATCATTCGCCTTCAAAATCCAAATTGCGTTTATTCTAGTGCTCGTCCTTTCGTTGTTATTATATGGCGTAGGAAGCGGGATTTTTGTTGGTAAACAGTATGAAGAA
>JBEDJV010000092.1:6164-6771 GCA_041172545.1 Bacteroidota bacterium
AGTTCCATTCAAGAAGAACTAAAATCTAAAGTGGCGGACAATTCCACGCTAACCGTCAGTAAAGACCGAGCCTTTTTACAAAATACCCTTCGTAAAATATCCTCTATTTTCCATACTGACTTAAATATCTACGACAAAAATGGATTACTCGTGGCAAGTTCGCGGCCCAAAATATTCGATTTAGGCCTGATTAGTGAACAAATGAATCCACAAGCACTTCAGGAGCTTCAATTAAAAAACAAAAGTTCCTTTTCGCATTCTGAAGAAATCGGAAAACTGTCTTTTATTTCCTCTTATTTGCCTATTTACAACGAAAACAGGAAAGAAATCGGTTACGTAAACTTGCAGCATTTTGGTCAACAGAAAGAATATGAAAATCAAATAGAAACCTTTGTTACTTCTATTATCAATGTGTTTATTCTTCTACTCGCACTTTCTGTTATCATTGGGTTGATGGTTTCAAATTGGTTAATCGAGCCTTTGTTGGTGTTGTACTAGCAAGGTTATAGTTTATGCTGCCATGACCTTAGCTATGATGCTCGAGCAAACCTGCTGATTCATGGAAAAAGTAATGATTTTATAAACCTGAGCTTATTGCCATAATGGT
>JBEDJV010000093.1:0-6144 GCA_041172545.1 Bacteroidota bacterium
ACTTATGATTCCCTTGGATGTCCACACAGGCAATGTCGCCCGCAAACTCGGACTCCTCACCCGTACACAAAACGATTGGAAAACGAATGAAGAACTGATCGAACTGTTTAGAAGCTACGACGAGCAAGATCCAGCAAAATACGATTTCGCTTTATTTGGATTAGGCGCGTATGAGGGGTTTTAACGAAACTCCGGAAAAGGAATTAATTCCATCGCATTTGTGTAATCGGATCCTTCTAGCGGATACAGAATCAACTGATTTTCATTGGTGAATTCAAATTCAAATTCACGTTTTTCATGTGGAAAATTGAGTGTCAGGTAGTGTTTATCATGGTCAAAATCCATCGTTCCGTGTACTCCTTTTCCTGACGCTAATTTCTGAAGATTCGTGAGTAAGCAATTCCCGGATTGATAAAAAACATAGATGTCTTGCTGAAGGTTTTGCTTCATCAGTACAGCACCATCGGGCGAAATGATTTTTTCCACCATCCAAACCTTGCTGTTTCCATCTGTAAATCCCTGTGTGAAATCTACTGTGTCCGTGCGGACGCTTCCCGTGCACGCACTGAGCAGCGAAACCAAAAGGAAATTAATAAAGTAATTTTTCGTCATGTAGGATTTTGTTCACTTCGATGGAAACCGAATCCACCAATTCTGGCTTCACTTTTCCTTTACAGCTGTACGAATATAGTTCTTCGCAACGATTGAATTCGTATTTCCCCTCTTTCCATTTAAACAAACAGTGGTACGCTTCGTTGTATTCATCCAAGCGAAAACGAATCACCAAATCATCGTACGTAGAAGGTCCATTTTTACGACGTTCAATCACATTCCCTTTGATCGTATTTGTTAAAACTAATTGTCCTTTCTCACGTTCAAAAATGAGAATGCGTCTGGACTTAAAGTTCTCCGGATCATTCGGATAAGCGGCTCCATTGACCAACAATAAAAAAGCATTGCGTAAGGATACTTGATCATTCAATTTGAAAAAACGGAAGAACTTCGGTGAACAAGATCCCAATTGTCCGTCTAGAATCGTCGTGTCACAAATTTTCAATTCCTTCAATAATTTCAATTCATTCCCATCCGTAAAGGCGTTTTGATTGAAATCCGTGGAAATGTATTCTATGCGCGAAGTTTCTTTTATCGGAGTTTCTATCTCTGTTGGATTCTCTGATTTTTGGTTCATTGTCACCATGATCACCACCACAACGAGTGTCACAAATACAATGAGTAGGCCTTTTTTCGTTTTCAATCGATTCATGCTTCTAAATTACGAATTAAAAATAGCGCTCGACGCAAGAAATGCTTTTTGAAAGGCATCCATGTCCAAGCCGGTATCGACATTGCGTTCCAACATCCACGCCAACAATTGTTCCGTTGCAAGATTTCCCGTGAGCTCGTCTTTCGCCATTGGACAACCGCCGAATCCTTTCACAGCCGTGTCAAATCGACGACATCCTGCTTCATACGCTGCTTCGATCACCACGTTTGCTTTTTCGCGTACTGTATGAAAATGGGCACCAAATTCTACTTTCGGTAATTCCGCTTGTAGAATTGGGAAAAGCGTTCGGATATCCGAAGGATCCGCACAACCAATGGTGTCAGAAAGCGCCAAGATTTTTACACCGAAGTCCTTGAACAATCGTTCGGACCAACGCACCACCAAATCCGAATTCCATTCTTCCCCGTAAGGATTCCCGAATCCCATGGACAGGTAAACGACTAATTCTTTCTTCGATCGATGTGCGATGGATTGTAATTTCTCCACTTGATGCAACGAATCTTCGATCGACGTATTCGTGTTTCGTTGTTGGAATTGCTCCGAAATGGAAAATGGGTATCCTAAATACTGAATTTCGTCAAAGGATGCCGCATCGTTTGCTCCGCGTTCGTTTGCAACTATCGCTAATAATTTAGAGGAAGTGTTCAGGTTCAATCCCTTCAACACATCTGCTGTATCCCGCATTTGCGGAATGGCTTTTGGAGAAACGAAACTCCCAAAGTCAATGGTATCGAATCCACAGTCAAGCAGATGATTGATGTATGCGATTTTTGCTTCCGTTGGAACGAATGCATGCATGCCTTGCATGGCATCACGAGGACATTCAACGATTTTCAATTCAGACATTTCGTGATTTTTTAATCAACGCTTGATTGATTTCTTTGATGAGTCCTGGTCCCTCGTAAATAAAACCAGAATACAATTGAACCAAGGTTGCGCCGGCATCCAATTTATCCAAGGCATCTTTTGCTGAGTGAATTCCACCAACAGCGATCATTGGAATCGTTCCTTTCGATTGATCGTGGATATAGCGAATAACTTCCGTTGAGCGCACCGTCAATGGTTTTCCTGAAATTCCACCCGCTCCCAATGCTTCGACTTCCGCACTTGGCGTTTGAAGTCCTTCGCGACTAATCGTCGTATTGGTTGCAATGAGTCCAGCAATTTTTGTCTCCTGAACAATTTCGATGATTTCATCCAATTGTTCATTCGTTAAATCAGGTGCGATTTTCAGTAATATAGGTTTTGCTTTTGGTTTCGCCTCGTTTTTCTGTTGCAAGGTCGACAACAATTCCATCAATGGACCTTTTTCCTGCAAGGCGCGCAGGTTTGGTGTATTTGGCGAAGAAACATTGACAACGAAATAGTCTACCTCATCAAATAAGGCTTCAAAACAAATCACGTAATCGTTCAAGGCTTCTTCGTTGGGTGTCCATTTGTTCTTTCCGATGTTACCACCGATGATTAACTTCCTATTTTTTCTCGCCTTTAAGTGTTTTAGCGCTTCTTGAACGCCATCGTTATTGAATCCCATGCGGTTCAAAATCGCTTCGTCTTTTTTCAAACGAAACAAACGAGGCAAGTCATTTCCAGGCTGAGAGAGTGGAGTGACTGTTCCGATTTCGATAAAACCAAAGCCGCAACTCTCCATTTCATCGAAGAATTTGGCGTTTTTATCGAAACCAGCTGCTAATCCTACTGGATTTGGGAATTTCAACCCGATAAATTCGCGTTCTAAGGCCGGATCTTCCAGATGGTAGATGGAACGGAAAATCCACCTACTTGGCGGGAATTTCACCATTAACTTTAGGAGTCCAACAACAAAATAATGGACTTTTTCCGCATCAAAACGGAATAAAATAGAACGAAACAATTGGTACATATACAAATGTAAAAACTAATTTCTACATCACAGGGAAAGTACCATAGTTTAGAACCAAATCAATGCCGTAAATACACCTCCTAGGACATAAATCCAAGGATTCATGATCCATTTTTGATATTTAACTCCACCATAGATGGATTCAAAATCCATACGTTGTCGAATTTGTTCGGAGCTAGGCTCTTCCCTGTCCAGTAGAAATTTTATCATGTTCATTCTTTTTTATAAAACAATTCTTTCAATTTCAATAAAGCACGAAACGTTTTCACTTTCGCGTTGTTTTCAGAAAGTCCTACAATTTCACCAATCTCACGGAAAGAACGTTTTTCAAAAAAACGCATTTCGATCAATTGCAATTGAGCTTCCTTCAGTTTTCCTAAAGCCACTAATAAATTTGCACGGTTTTCTTCGCTGCTATCATCTGTGAAATCATCCATCACTTGTTTCAAGGTAACAGAATCAATGCTCACGGTACGTTGCGCTTTTTTATCGCGGAAAGATTGATACAATTCGCTTTTCGCGATGCGAAATAACCAAGAAGAAAACGGGACTCCCCTATTTTCATATTTTTGGATACTTCCCATTGCTTTGATGAACACACAAGATGTGATGTCATAAGCGCTTTCGATTTCATCCACGCGTTTGAACACATACCGAAAGATTGCTTCGTGGTAGCGTTCGTACAAAGGAGCAAAATAACGCGGGTGTTCTTTCGCACGTTCAACGAGTTTCATTTCCTCATCCAGACGAAATGCACTCTGATGGTAAGCCAAGTTGACAGCCATAAGATTTGGTTTTAGTTCTAGTTTGATTTTTTGGAGATCGCGAGGCTTGCAGTCCTCACTTACAGGGATAACGCTTAAATTTTAAAAACGTATCAGTTTTTTTGAAAAAAAAATCAAAATAATTTGAAATTAAAGTGAAATCCTAAGCTGGATAAGCAAATCAGACTTTCGACTTCCCGTAATTTGTTCCGCTCCAGAGCTAATGGAACTGCGATTTTCGTATAAAAACACTCCATATTTGATCCACACATCGCAGGAACGCCAAAAGCTGTAACGCAACAATACGTAAGCACGACTCCCCTGGTAATAGTAGGCTGGAACAGCAAATACGTATAAGGCATTGCTTTCAAAGGTGTAAATGCGCGTGTCGTAGCTATCTGTATCGAACAAAGCAAAACGAAGAGAAAGATCGAAAGGACTGCTTTTTGGTTTAAAAATCAAGTCCTGAGAAAAGAGCATTCCTTTTTCCGGTGTATTGCTGGCGCGATGAATGGTCACGTATTCTAAGCGTGTTTTGAGGGAAATGAATTCATTGAGCACACAGGACATGTTCAAACGGTAATTACGCTGCAGCACATCTTCGACTTCCGTAACAGTGCCGTCGGAATCACGGCTGTTTTTTTGTCGCATTTGTTGACGAAAACGTCCATAAATCTCAAAGGTCTTCGAGGGACGATAAATCGGCTGAATGAGGATTTCATGTCCGTAAGACGGCGCGTCTACTCCATATTTCATCCAAGGGAATTTAAACAAATCAGCATAGGCATTGATCGACCAAGCAGACGCTAGTTTCCATTTAAATGCCGCGTAGGTTCCTTCTTCATTTTGCGTATTGCTTCCCTCCGAAAATCCAGCATTGTACAAGGTTTGATAGTCCTTTTGATAATTTCGATAAAGTAGTCCAAAACTGAAGCGTGGATCCAAGGACATCATTGCGCCATGCACCATTGCCCAGCCGTTTTGCGCGAGGACATCGGGACGAAGGACTTTCGAAACTTCTCCAAACACATTGACATTTCGAAAAACGTAACTGTAATCTGAACTGATGGATGAAACGGAAGTCCCACGAAAATCGAATTGATTGTAATATTGAATAGGTTTATTGAACGGTTTGTCATAGCCCTGATAGATGTAGGCTGCTCCCCAACGTAAGGCACCATTGACGTAACGAAGATTTGCTCCAGCGATGCGTTCAGTTATGCCATTCCTTTTAGCGATTTCACTCGTGGTGCGATGCAATCCAGTCAAATCGATGGTGGAAACGAATTCCAAATCGTCGTAGGTCGAATCGGACAGAGAAACGGCGTCCATTTTTTTATTGGACGCAAACAGCAGCATGGACCAATTTCCGTAGCCAAAGTCCGCTGCGGCACCACGTAAAAAACGAGATTCATCAACAGAGGTATAGGCACGAATCGGAATCGCCGTGCGTTTCATGGTGGTTAAATCGGAAGTCTTACCAAACGCATAACTCGACCATAAATTGAGTCCTTGTCCGACTTGAATCTGGTAATCACCAATCACAGCTGACTTCAAATACTTCCCACCTTTGAAAAAGGCATGTGCGGAATAAAAATCAAAGCCTTGTTTCTGATTTCCTCGAAAGAACTGCTCTCCCGCATCCTTTTCCGTTGTGAGTCCAACCGATATATTGGTCTTATAAGTGTAACGAAAACGCGAATAATAACGATCGCCATTTCCGTAGTAATATTTATTCGAAGCTTGTCGAACCGAATCACTGACATCTGCGTAGCCTGCTTTCGATTCCATCATCGGTTGATAGCGCAGGTACTCTTCAAACTTACCTTGTTTCATCGCTTCTTTCCAAGTAATATGCAATTGATCGAGGCGATCATCCACCCGGATGAACGGTAGCACCAGCTGAATGGTTTGCGGGTCCCAAAAAGACAAGCTTTGTAGTTCGTATATAGAAATAAACTTCCCGAAGGCTTTTCGATGAAGCAATAAGTCATTGATTTGAACGCCGGTCAATAAATACAATTCCTCCAATTCTTCTCCTGAAGTTGTATTCAGATTGATGGGATGATCGAAGTAATAGTTTAATTGTTCAATGACATTCGTTAAGTCCATGTTTTCGGACTGCAACTGTTCGGAAATAAACTCGATGCGTTGCTGAATGATTTCACCTCGATCTTGTGCAAAAACATTTGCGATAGAGAGAAGAAAAAAAC
>JBEDJV010000094.1:0-6094 GCA_041172545.1 Bacteroidota bacterium
GGATTCAGTAGAATCTGCTGGTGAAGAAAATAAAGAGGAAGCTCCAAAGGAGTTGACAGCAGAGGAGAAATACGCGGAATTAAACGATCGTTACCTGCGTTTACATGCTGAATTTGATAACTTCAGAAAAAGAACGTACAAAGAGCGCATCGAATTAACTGCAACTGCAAACAAGGATCTTTTGTTGAGCCTTTTACCAGTGATGGATAACTTTGAACGTGCGATTGTTACGAACGAAAAAGCGGAGGATGTTTCGGCTATGAAGGAAGGATTCCACCTGATTTATTCAATGTTTAAAGGCATTTTGGATTCCAAAGGATTGAAGCCAATGGAAGCCAAAGGCGCTACATTTGACAGTGATTTACATGAAGCGATTGCAAACATTCCAGCACCAGATAAAAAGAAGGTCGGAAAAGTAATCGAGGATGTGGAGAAAGGATATTATTTAAACGATAAAGTGATTCGTTTTGCGAAAGTAGTCGTAGGACAATAACAGGACCCAAATTATGAGTCAAAAAAGAGATTATTACGAAGTTTTAGGTGTTTCCAAAAATGCCGATGAAGCAGAAATCAAAAAAGCTTACCGTAAGTTAGCCATTAAGTTTCACCCGGATAAAAATCCAGATGATGCAAGTGCTGAGGATAAGTTTAAAGAAGCAGCTGAGGCATACGAAGTATTGAGCAACGGTGAAAAACGTGCACAATATGATCGTTTTGGACACGCAGGAATGGGTGGACAAGGTGGCTTTGGCGGTGGAATGAACATGGACGATATCTTCTCGCAATTTGGAGATATTTTCGGTGGCGCTTTCGGTGGAAGTTTTGGTGGAAGTCGAAGCGGAGGTGGATCTCGAACGGTTCGCGGAACAAATCTGCGCGTGAAAATGAAATTGACCTTGGAGGAAATTGCCAATGGGGTTAAAAAGAAAATCAAAGTCAATAAATTGGTCAACGCGGAAGGCGTGACGTATAAAAATTGTCCAACGTGTAACGGAACTGGACGCATCACACGTGTAGCACAAACATTCTTAGGTGCGATGCAAACACAATCAGCTTGTCACGTTTGTCAGGGTGCTGGAAAGTCGATCGACAAAAAACCGGCAGATGCAGATGCACAAGGATTGAAACGACAAGAAGAAGTCATCGAAATCGAAATTCCTGCAGGAGTAGAAGAAGGCATGCAATTGAGTGTTCAAGGACGTGGAAATGCAGGTCCATTCAATGGTGTCGCAGGAGATTTAATCGTTGTAATCGAGGAAGTTGAACACGAAGAATTACGTCGCGAAGGCGAAAACGTACACTTCGATGCCTACATCAATTTCGTAGATGCTGTTTTAGGTGAGTCCATAGAAGTTCCAACAATTGGCGGAAAAGCGAAAATTAAAGTCGAGCCCGGAACGCAAAGTGGAAAAGTACTTCGCTTACGTGGAAAAGGATTGCCAAGTGTTCAAGGATATGGAACAGGGGATCAATTCGTACACATTCACATCTTTACTCCAACAACGGTTTCCAAAGAAGAAAAAGAAATCTTGGAAAAGTTAAAAGAAAGTGAGAACTTTAGTCCGAGCGCGGCACAGAAAGAAAAAGGATTCTTTAAGCGTATGCGCGACATGTTCCATTGATGAAATTTATCGATTTAGCGGAAAACGGTAACAATTCTCCTCTGAGTTATGTCAGTGGCATTCTGCTTATTTTTATTTTGTACTTTCTTGGAAGCCTGGGTATTTTGATGGACATCCATTTCAATTTTCCCAATTTGGCCATTGAATCAATGGACGCGGAGTTCTATGAAACGATGGGACATACGCGTTTTCTGTTTTGGGTATTGTTTCCCTATTTACTGGTGTTTGTTGGGGTTTTACTTCATCATCGATGGATGCATCAGCGTCCAATCTTGCAAGCATTTACCGCGATGGAAAGTTTCCGTTGGAAACGTTCGTTCTTCTCCTTCTTTTTGATCATATTCCTGATGATAGGACTGATGTCCATTGAGATCTATGCAGATTCTTTTGGACACGGACAGACATTTGTCTTTCAATTTAATCCATCTAAGTTTTTCCCCTTATTATTGGTGAGTTTAGTCATGTTGCCCATTCAAACAACCTGCGAAGAATTGTTGTTTCGTTCGTATTTGTTGAAAGGATTAAAGTTGCGCATCAAACGTACAGGTACTTCCATTTTGTTGAGTGCGCTGATGTTCGGGCTGATGCACATTGGAAATCCGGAAATTCAAGAATTGGGTTACCACATGTTGGTGTATTACATGCTTTCTGGATTGTTTTTAGCCTTGATTACTACTGTGGATGACGGACTCGAATTAGCGATTGGTTACCACGCTGCAAATAATTTAATTGCTGCCATTTTTGTTACGACGGATTGGCAAGTCTTCCGAACGGATGCCTTGTTCTTAAATCGCCAAGATCCTGGAGCAGGATGGTCTTCACTGATTTTCCTGCTCATCTTATTTCCAAGTTTATTTTTACTCTTCAAACGCATCTATCGCTGGCCAAGTTGGAAAGAAATCATGCGAAGCATGTGAGTATTCTCCGCTTTTTTTTAGCTTTACCTTAGTTATGCTTGAAATCAACAACCTTCAAAAGTCCTTTCAACGGAAAATTGCCCTCGATGACATTTCATTGACTGTCGGTAAAGGAGAAATATACGGCTTGCTTGGTCCGAATGGAGCAGGGAAGACGACCTTAATTCGCATCATCAATCAAATCATTGAAGCAGATGCCGGAACCATTAGATTTAACGGACAACTGATGACGCAGTCTCAGTTAGCTCAGATTGGCTACTTGCCCGAGGAACGTGGCTTGTACAAAAACATGCAAATCGAGGAACAGTTGATTTTTCTCGCACAACTTCGTGGACTAACGAAAAACGAAGCGCAGCGAAATGTGACGCATTGGTTGACGAAATTCGGTATTCAAGATTGGCGAACCAAACGCGTGGAGTCTTTATCCAAGGGGATGGCTCAAAAAGTACAGTTCATCGCAGCCTTGGTGCATGACCCGCAATTATTGGTTTTAGATGAGCCACTCAGTGGATTCGATCCAGTGAATGTGGAATTGATTTTAACAGAAATGAAAGAATTGAAAGCGAGTGGAAAAACCATTATCCTTTCGACACACAATATGCAAAGTGTGGATGAAATTTGCGATCGCGCGAGTTTGATTCACGAAGCGAAAAAATTAGCAGAAGACACCGTTTGGAATCTACGTGAACAACACAATCAAGGTGAATATGCCGTTCGTTTTAAGGGAAACATGATTGGATTCGTGAATGCACTTTGGACGGACTTTGAATTACTTGGACACGAAGAAATTGGCGACAATCGATTTATGGCGAAATTGAAAATGCGTGGAACAAGTCAAATGAACGATTTGATCAATGCGTTAGTTGGGAAAGTAGAATTGGAATTAATCGAAAAGAAACTACCGTCGATGCAAGAAGTATTCATCGACATTATACGAGGAAAGGAGGAAGTTCATGCGTAATTTCTGGTTACTCACGAAAAGAGAATGGTCGGAACGCGTTTGGAACCGCACCTTCTTATGGATGCTGTTCATTGGTCCAATCATTTGTTTACTCATGTTAGCGTTCCTGTTCAAAGCGGGCGACGAAGGCAAGAAAAGCATCAATGTACTCATTGTCGATCCAGCAGAATTGATGGACCACCGAGTGATGGCGCAAGCGGAACACGAAGTACATTACTTTTTCATCGACGATTACGTAGAAATTGAGGAATTCCGAGATGGCTCCCAGTATCAAAAGTTCGATGCGATGGTGGAGATGAACGAAAAGATCCTCATCAACAAGAAAGCATTTGTCTTTTACCGCACAAATCCATCCGTGGATGTGAAAATGCAGTTGAAGTTTCAAATGGAACGACGCATTGAGGAATTGGTCGTAGAGTCCTTTACGAATCTATCCTTGGAGCATTTTCGTCGCATCAAGCAACCCTTAATCATGGATTTCCGAAATGCCTACGATCCAAAAAACGAGTCCAGTGACTTAGAAAGTTGGGTTGGATTCGTCTTCGGAGCCTTGATTTTCTTGTTCATCGGCATTTACGGAATGACAATCTTGCGCAGTACGGCAAAGGAAAAAAGCAACCGTATTGTCGAGGTTTTATTATCTGCAGTAAAGCCACGTCAACTGATGCTAGGAAAAATGACCGGAATCGCCTTGGCGGCCTTGTTTCAATTGCTCATTTGGTCAGTGTTGATCGGTTTAGGTTTGTGGATTTTCCGTCAAACCATCTTCCCAGACATGTTGAATCCAGCGAATTGGCAAGGAATTCAAATGGCTTCGGATGTCCAATCGCAGGTGATTGCCACGCAAGAAGGATTGAGCAGTAATCCGATTTTAGACTTGGTTTATGCCCGCATTGATTACGTTTGGATGAGTATTCACTTTGTTTTGTTTTTTGTTGCCGCGTATTATTTTTATGGAGCCTTTTTCAGCATGATTGGTGCGATGACAGGTACAGAAAGCGACGGACAACAGTTTGTCATGCCGATATTAATGTTGCTTGGATTCTCCATTTTATCTGGATACATGTACATTCAATACCCAGATTCCACCTTTGCCGGATGGATCAGTTATTTGCCGTTTACCGCGCCGATGGTGGTGATGATTCAGTTGGCGCAAGGCATTCCAATTGAGTCTTATTACCTCATTTGGATTCATTTGTTCATCATTTTACTTTCCGCAATGTTGATGTTGCAAATCGCAGGACGCTTGTACAAAAATGGCATTCTTCAATTTGGACATCGTTTGCGGTGGACGCAAATCTGGCGCATGTTTAAATCTTAACGAATCCATCACTGATGAGAGCACTCATTGATTTAGGTACGAATACATTCAATTTGATGATTGCTGATGTTGACACGTCCGGAGTGATTCATGTCTTTCACAGCGAAAAAGAAGGCGTTTCCTTGGGGATGGGAGGCATTCACGAAAAACGATTAGCCGAAGATGCGATAGAGCGTGCAGTTGCGTGTTTACTTCGTTACAAAAAACAATGTGACCTTCATGGTGTTTTGTCGATTCGTGCCATCGGAACTTCAGCTATTCGCGATGCCCACAACCGTTCGGAACTAATCGAACGCGTCGCTCTAGAAACAGGAATTCACATTGAAGTTATATCTGGTTTAGAGGAAGCACAATTGATTTACAGAGGCGTTCATCAGACCATGTCTTTTGGAGATTCCGCTTTGATTATGGATATCGGAGGAGGAAGTACTGAATTTATTCTAGCCGACGACAATGGATTGATTGCTATGGAATCGTTTAATATAGGTGTTTCTCGCATCCATCAACAGTTCACTTTTTCCGATCCGATGAGTCCGGAAGACGTTCTAGCGATCGAAGCCTATTTAGAAGCTGCCTGCGGGGATTATTTGCGTCAACTCAAGACAACGAAACTCATTGGCTCATCCGGAAGTTTTGAAACATTTTTTGAATTGATGCATGAACAAGTATTCCAAGCAAAGGGCAGGGCAGTGGAGGTTGATTTTTCACATTTTGGTGATATGTTGGCAAAAATCATTGCGTCTAGTCAAGCCGAGCGTGATCAAAATCCACACATTATTCCGATTCGCAAGCGTATGGCACCAATAGCAGCGGTAAAAACGCGCTGGGTTCTTCGTCAGATTGCAATTTCGCAGGTATTTATTTCTCCTTATTCCTTAAAGGAAGGCGCCATCATTTCATGATTCCCTATTTCGTGTAAATTTCCATTGACAAAACAAAAAATCGAGTGTATATTTGTCTTTAGGTAGGTGAGGGCTAAATGTGCTCAGTTATCGAAAAGGCTCCGTGGCGCAACTGTATAGCGCACTGGATTTCGGCTCCAGCGGTTGTGGGTTAGAATCCCTCCGGGGTCACTCGAGCGGAGATTTGGTCAAAATTGATCGAATCTCCGTTTTTTATTTCCTTAAAAGCATCTGAAAAACAACGAGTTAACTCGATTAAAATGTTCGTTCTAAAAGTTAGAACTCTGCCATTTTGCTTATCGTAAGTGAATCCGTTTGGAAATAAAATATGTTGCAATTTGTGTTTGCCGAACACATCCGCAGATTCCCAT
>JBEDJV010000095.1:0-12259 GCA_041172545.1 Bacteroidota bacterium
TATACATTCCTGTTATCCATGTAGAAGCCGGACTTCGCAGCTTTAACAAAGCCATGCCGGAAGAATTAAATCGCATTGCTTGTGACCATATGAGTTCCTTGCTTTTCTCACCGACAAAAGCGGGAATGGATAACCTCAAGAAGGAAGGTTTTGATTTAACCCCAACAAAAAAAGCAAGCATCGATCGTCCGAATGTGTATCATTGTGGAGATGTCATGTACGACAATAGTTTGTTTTTCTCCGAACTATCAGAAGAGAAATCAACCGTATTGACTCAAAACGAATTAACTAAAAATCAATTCATTCTTTGCACGATACACCGAGACACGAACACCGATCAAGCGAAAAACCTCCATGCTATTTTCAGTGCCTTGCTGCGCATTCAAAAAGAATCCAATTTGGACATCATTTTACCAATTCATCCACGGACAAAAAAGAAAATGGAAGAATTGTTAAGCGCTGACATTCAAGCACAAATGTCGGCCTCCAATCGATTTAAAATCATTCCTCCCGCTGGATTCCTGGACATCATTTCCCTTGAAAAGAATGCGCGAATGATTATAACAGACAGTGGTGGACTTCAAAAAGAAGCTTTTTTCTTCCAAAAACCATGTGTTATTTTAAGGGAACAGACCGAATGGATTGAAATTGTTGAAAATGGAAATGCCCGTTTAGCTGGCTCCGACGAAGAATTGATTGTTCGAAACAGCATGGAAATGTTGGAGAAAACAGATTTTAGCTATCCAGATTTATTCGGTGATGGACAAGCAGCATCTTTCATTTGTGAGAAAATTATGGAGGAGTTATTATGCTAACGATTTACGTTGATCACATATCGACTCGACTTCAATACACCTTAAACTTTGTGATGGAGCAAAGAGGTGTTGATTATCAATTAACCAATGATTACCAGCACTTTGAGCAAGTTGATGGATGGAAATTAAACTATTCAACAAGACACTTTGAACACATCACACAGCTGATTCCGAGTACTTTGTTATTTGAGGAAACGATTGAAACGTATGAAATAACCCAAGAACTATTCCATAAAGAAGCTTGTTTTTGTTTGAATGGGATAACGGATCCATTGGCAAGTATCTTTTTCACACTGTCGCGAATGGAAGAATACATATCCGAAGATAAAGACAGATTTGGTCGATTTACAGGAAAAAATAGTTTGTTGTTTCAATTTAATTGGCATGAAAAAGCCATGTGCGATCGATGGAGTGTTGATTTTCTGCTGTTTCTAAAAGAGCGCTGTGATGTCAAATGGCATCCTAAATTAACGCTTGTTGAATCCATCGCTACTTTTGACATCGATAACGCTTTTGCGTATCTGCATAAAAGCACACTTAGAACACAGCTTGCGACAGCAAAGGATTATCTTTTCAAGCGCAAGGACCGAATTTCGGATCGAAACAACGTTCTCGCAGGAGAAATGAAAGATCCATACGACACCTTTGATTTCATTCAAACCTTGGCGATGTCGGGTGCAAATGTGCTCATTTTTTGGTTACTCGGCGACTACGGAATGTATGATAAGAATATTCCACACACACAAGAAGATCAGCGTCAGTTGATTCAAAAAATGGCTGAATACGCTGAAATCGGCATACATGCGAGTTTCGGATCTAATGATTCCGAATACCAATTGGGAATAGAAATTCAGCGACTGCATCAAATTACTTCTCAAACGGTGACGAAAAACAGGCACCATTTTCTGCAATTAAACTTGCCTTACACCTATCAAGCGTTGATTCGTCAAAACATCACCGACGATTACACAATGGGATATGCAGACATTGCGGGATTCAGGGCTGGAACGGCACGTGTTTTTAATTGGTTCGATTTAACCACGAACGACACCACCTCCTTGCGTGTTCATCCGTTTACCTACATGGATGGAACCTTACACGAGTACCTGAAACTAAGTCCGGAAGAAGCGATGAAAAAAATCAAAACATTATACCAAGAAGTTTGTCAAAATGGTGGACAATTCTCCTACATTTGGCATAATGAAACCATTGGTGATTACGGCAAATGGAAAGGTTGGAAAGATGTTTTTTCGTATACGATTAATTTAAATCAAACTGATTTTATTTAACTTTTCGCTATGAAACGATTCTTATTCATTGGTCTGTTGGTGTTCACCTTTACTTCCTGTAAACGTGAATGCCTAAAAAATCAAGAAGCTGCTTGTTTAGAACAGGCGCCAGATGGAACAACCTGCATGGCTTATTGGGAAAGTTGGGTTTACAATCCAGAAACGGATAATTGTGAGTTCAAAGGCTACAGCGGATGTAGTCCCATTGGATTTGAAACGGAGGCCGCTTGTGAAGAATGCGAGTGCCATAACTAACATACATACGATGAAACGAATCATCTTTCTACCCCTTTTTCTTTGCTACCTATTGACCGCTTGTGAAAAGCCTGATTTGCCGATAGCAGTCCCAAATTGCATTGAAAACAAAATTCAGGACATTCAAAACGCACCTGTTGAAAATCCTCCTAAAGAAGTGTGGCTTTGGGAATACAACGGCGTAAGTTACTATTACTTTACGGCTTCGTGTTGTGATCAATTTAGTGAGTTATATGATGAAGATTCTCCGGAATGGGTGATGGAAATTGTGTTCCTGGAATCTTAAATGCGACAAAAACCTTGATCTGGAAAGATCCTCGTTGATCAGTAAAAACAGATTTTTTCTCGACCTAGTCGCAGGGCGATGGTCATCCCAGAATAGACGTACCAATCTTTTGTGGAAGGATTTCCTCTCACTCCGTATTTCGATCCATCTAAGCTACGATTTGACAAGTCTGCGGCCATTTGTGAAACTTCTTTATCAATCACCTTTGAATTGGCATACGTAGCTGATCCGACATCGTCTAAATAATCTGTGAACGTTTTTCGAATAGCCAGATCAAAATTGACCGTCAATTTATTACCGATGGCAAATTTCACGCCCATACCTAGCGGGACACATAATTGGTAATTACTGTAAGGTTTTCGATTTGCGATGGACGTTCCTTGTCCTTCAGTGGACATCGGCTGCAAAGCAACCAACGAATCTTTGTACATCGCCATTGGATTCATGTAAAATCCACCTAGTTGCGCTAAAAGATATACTGTTCCCGCATTTTTGTTTCCTTTCCCAAAGGTAAATGGCACATAATGAAACTCGAGTCCACCGGCTACTTCATGAATAACTGAACGAAATTCTAAGTTTCTATTCACGAAAAGCGGATTGGCACTTTCTTTATCGTAGGCTTCTACTTTTCCATAAAGGTAATTGAAACGAAGGGTCACTCTGGGTTGCAAATTGTAGCGGTACATGATGCCACCGGACCAATTGCTTTGATAAAAAGGTTTAAATTGATTGAGGTCCCCGATGTAATACATCTGTCCGACATTCAAACCAAATTCTGACTTAGAAAAAAAAGTCTTGCGCTGGGCTTTAAAGCTTCCAACGCAAGACAATATAAGAAACATAAAAATCAGTTTTCGCATCGTAGTTGATAACGTATAAACTTACGATTTATTACGCTTTTCCGCCACGTTTACGATCACCTTCTTTCAAAAAGATTTTTCGGATACGTAAATTTTTAGGTGTAACCTCAACGTATTCATCTGATTGAATGTATTCTAAACACTCTTCCAAACTAAATACTTTCGGTGGTGCCAAACGAACTTTATCATCCGATCCTGACGCACGCATGTTTGTCAATTTCTTTGTTTTTGTAACGTTCACACACAAATCACCAGCACGAGAGTTCTCACCGATTACTTGTCCTTCGTAAATATTCTCATTCGGAGCGATAAAGAATTTACCACGTTCCTGAAGATTATTTAAGGAGAAAGGAATGGATGTTCCTTGTTCCAATGAAATCAATGATCCATTTTGACGACCTGGAATCTCACCTTTGTACGGTTGGTATTCCAAGAAACGGTGATTCATAATTGCTTCACCAGCTGTTTGCGTCAATAAGTAATTTCTCAATCCAATGATACCACGAGAAGGGATTTCGAAGGTAACGATCATACGCTCTCCTTTCGGAACCATATTTTTCATTTCACCTTTGCGACGTGTAACCGCTTCAACAGCTGTTCCACTATGGATTTCAGGTAAATCGATTGTTAATTCTTCAATCGGCTCACATTTCACTCCATCCACTTCTTTAATGATTACTTGTGGTTGACCAACTTGCATTTCGTAACCTTCACGACGCATTGTTTCGATCAATACAGATAAATGTAGTACACCACGTCCGAATACCATCCACTTGTCTGCTTTGTCCGTATCTTGAACACGCATCGCCAAGTTTTTCTCTAATTCTTTCGTTAAACGGTCAGAAATGTGACGTGATGTCACAAATTTACCTTCCTTACCGAAGAATGGTGAATCGTTAATAGAGAACAACATACTCATCGTAGGTTCGTCCATTTTGATTGTTGGAAGTGGCTCTGGATTTTCAGCATCACAGATGGAATCTCCAATTTCGAATCCTTCAATACCTGTAACAGCACAAAGGTCACCTGCTTGAACTTCTGCCACTTTCATGCGTTCGATTCCTTCAAATACAAACACTTCTTTGATGCGGTGTTTCTCCAAACGTCCGTCAGATTTCGACAAAATAATGGGTTGATTTTCTTTCAATACACCTCTCGACAAACGTCCAATCGCGATACGACCAACATACGAAGAGAAGTCCAAAGAAGTCACCAACATTTGGGTATTTCCTTCCTCGATTTTACGCGGTGGGAAATAATCCAAAATACAATCTAACAAAGGCGTAATGCTGGTTGTTGGTTTTTTCCAATCTTCCGACATCCAACCATTTTTCGCCGAACCATAAATAGTAGGGAAATCTAATTGATCCTCGTTTGCATCCAATTCGAACATTAAGTCGAATACTTTTTCGTGTACTTCTTCTGGTGTACAGTTTTCTTTGTCCACTTTGTTGATCACCAACAATGGTTTTAATCCCAATGAAAGTGCTTTTTGCAAAACGAAACGTGTTTGAGGCATTGGTCCTTCAAAGGCATCCACCAAAATACACACACCATCCGCCATGTTCAATACGCGTTCTACTTCTCCTCCAAAGTCGGCGTGACCTGGGGTATCAATGATGTTAATTTTTGTCCCTTTGTACGTGACAGAAACGTTTTTAGAAACGATGGTGATTCCACGCTCGCGTTCTAAGTCATTGTTATCCATGATCAAGTCACCTGTTGGACGATCACGTTCGTTGATCATTGTACCTGCTTCAATGATTTTATCCACCAATGTCGTTTTACCGTGGTCAACGTGGGCAATGATGGCGATATTTCTAATTTCCATAATACTATTATGATTTTTTGTAGCTACTTAATTGAGTTTCTAATTATGAACGTTTGCGGTCTCCACCGAACGATTTTCTTTCACCGCGTGGACGATCTCCGCCCTCGCTTTTGCTGAATCCACCACTACGGCCAGATCCACCTGCGTTACCTCCTTCAGAGCGTCCAGTATAACCGCCGCCACCTGATCCACCAGAGCGTCCAGCATAACCGCCGCCACCTGATCCACCAGAGCGACCAGCGTAACCGCCACCACCTGATCCACCAGAACGTCCAGCGTAACCTCCGCCACCTGATCCGCCTGAGCGACCAGCGTAACCTCCGCCACCTGATCCACCTGAACGACCAGCGTAACCACCGCCACCTGATCCACCAGAACGACCGGAGAAACCTCCTCCACCGCCTGAGCGAGAATCACCTCCAAAACGTCCGCGTCCACGTCCGCCTTCGCTGCGACCTGATCCACCTTCTTTTTGTGCGGTAACTTCAATGTTCACTTGGTGACCTTCAAAGTCAGTTCCGTTCACATTTTTCAATATTTTCTCTGTATGCTCTTGATCTGCCTCAAAGAATGAGTAAGAAGTCAATAGGTCAATGCGTCCAACCGCTTGAGAATTCAAACCTGTTGCATCACAAACCACTCTCAACAACGCACCTGGATTCAATCCATCGCGTTTACCAAGGTTTACGAAGAAACGTGTTTTTCCTTCCTCACGTGTGCGATCAGATTTTCCACCTTTTCCACGTTCACCACCGCGATCATCTCTTGCAGCAGCATTTAAGTCGCCAGCACGATCGTAATAATTGATGAAACGATTAAACTCAGTAGAAACGAAACGTTTGATGATGTCTTCTTTCGATAAACTTTCAAAAGCTTCAAGGATTTGCGGCATAAACTTCGCGATGTCATCCTCTTTCACTTCCGTTGCAATGGTTTTGTTGATCAATTTCATCAATTGAATTTCACAAATTTCCTCTGCGTTTGGAATTTCGCCAACGGTAAACGTTGTGCGCATTTGACGTTCGATGGCTTTAATCTTACCAATCTCACGTCCATTGATTAACACCAATGATTCACCTTTTTTACCAGCACGAGCTGTACGTCCACTTCGGTGCGTATAGTTCTCGATATCATCTGGTAAATTGTAATTGATGACGTGTGTAATGTTATCAATATCTAATCCACGAGCGGCAACATCAGTTGCTACAAGGATTTGCAATTCTCTTGAACGGAAACGATCCATGACACGGTCACGCATTGCTTGGGTTAAATCACCATGTAGTGGTTCAGCGTTGTATCCCTCGCGACCTAATTTCTCAGCAACTGTTGCTGTTTCATTTTTGGTACGACAGAAAATCAATCCATAAATAGTTGGATTAAAATCGATCAATCGTTTTACTGCTTCGTAACGATCGCGTTCCTTCACCATGTAATAGATGTGGTCGATGTTTTCGTTACTTTGATTTTTGTGTCCGATAGATACCTCTAATGGATCATGCATGTATGTTTTTGCAATACGCGCAACTTCCGAAGGCATTGTTGCAGAGAACAACCAAACATTTTTATCAACCGGTGTTGTTTCCAATACCGCGTCGATGTCTTCCTTGAATCCCATGTTCAACATTTCATCTGCCTCATCTAGTACGACGTAACGCACTTGAGATAGTTGAATGACTTTGCGATTCATTAAATCAACCAAACGTCCAGGAGTAGCCACAATAATGGATGTTCCTTTCTTAATGTCCGTGATTTGTTTTCTGATATCTGTACCTCCATATACCGCTGTAATGCTACAGTCAAGGTATTTAGCGAAAACATTTAAGTCCTTTGCGATTTGCAAACAGAGTTCGCGCGTTGGACAAATGATCAAACCTTGTGGAAGTCTGGCTTTTGTATCGATGTTATTAATTAACGGCAAGCCGAATGCCGCTGTCTTTCCTGTTCCTGTCTGCGCTAGGCCGACAAAGTCGCAATCTTCCTGCATCAGGTAGGGGATTGCTTTTTCTTGGATGGGGGTCGGTGCTTCAAAACCCAATTCTGTTAACGACTTCAGCACCTCACTCCTCAATCCGAGCTCTTCAAATGTCATCTTGTTATTTTAAATTTGGGTGCAAAGATACACATAATAAAGGGATAAGTTGTTAATAAGTTGATTCTTAATGTTAAAAAACCATTAAACAACTTAAATGATAGCCATTTAGAATGTCCAGAAGCGCAATCTTCACCTAAAATATTCCACTTAGCATCAAACAAAATTTAGCTTCCTTTGTATACCGGTTTTTCGAGGTCAACCGATCACTTTGTTTGAATTCCCCCACTTTTCTCAGGACTTTGTGTAGCCGGAAAGAAGAGGTGTTCATTCATGGATATCCTTAGGATAAAATCAACTTATTTCGTTCTTTACACAACATGAAATAAAAAAGCAACGTTTACATAGACTAAATTTCCTATTTTTGACCCAAATTAAAACGAACACATGAATCTGACAGGTATCATTTCCATCTCTGGTAGACCAGGACTATTTAAAGTAATAGCTCAAGGAAAAAACAGCGTAATTGTTGAATCAATGATTGACAAAAAACGTTTTCCAGCATACGCTACCGAGAAAATCTCCACTTTAGAGGACATTAGCATTTTCACCTATGAAGAAGATGTCAAACTGACGGATGTTCTAGCTAAAATGAACGAAACATTTACAGATGATTGTCCTTCAAACAAAGAAGACATGAAGGTTCTTGAGAAATCACTGGAGTCCTTCTTGCCAAATTGGGACAAAGAACGTGTCTATCCTTCAGACGTTCGTAAAATCTTTCAATGGTTTCATTTAATCAAGCAAGCAGGATTGTTTGAAGCAGCAGCGGAAGGTGCAGAAGTAGCGGAAGCACCCGTAAAAGAAGTAAAAGCGAAAGCGGAGCCTAAGAAAAAAGCAGCAACAACTGCAGGTCCAGCAAAAGCAGCGAAACCAGCAAACATGAAAAAAGCCGCTCCTGTGAAAACGGGAAGTTCACGCGGAAAATAAGATACGAATCAATGAAACTAAATTCACCTGTCCAAACGTCAGGTGAATTTTTTTGTCCTAAAATTAGCAGCACATGATCATCGAAAAAAACAAACGACAATTTATACGTGAGGATTTAAACATTGCATCCTGGGATGACTTGAAACCGTATTTCGAAAACCTAAGCAAGCGAGAAATTCATTCGAAAGTGGATTTCGAAAAGTGGTTGAGCGACCGCAGCGAATTGGATGCGGTGTTAGAAGAAGATTTGGCATGGCGCTATATTCGGATGTCCATTGAAACTTAGCTCCATTGGACGACGCCTTGAATCGAAAGTTCATGGAATCGCCTTTCCGTCATGACTATGACGATCAGGCGCATCAAATCTATTTCAGAAGCATTGAAACGCAAGTGAATCTATTTCAGGAGAAAAATATTTCCATCGAAGCTGAATTAAACGAACTAGCGCAAAAATACGGTGCCATAAGTGCGGCACAGTCCATTGAATACGGCGGAGAAACACTGACGATGCAAAAAGCAAGTCAACTGTTAAAGGAACAAGATGAAGCGGTTCGTCAAACGGTATTTGACAAAATTGTGGAGCGTCGAAGAGTCGATACCGAAGCGTTAGATGACTTGTATTCGCAGTTAATTACCAAACGTCATGCATTAGCTTTGAATGCGGGATTCCAAAATTTCAGGGACTACAAATTTCAAGCATTGGGACGATTCGATTATTCGAAAGAAGATTGTTTTGACTTTCATCATGCCATCAAAACGCACATCGTTCCATTGGTCAAAGATATTCAAGCGAAAAAACTAGCGATTACCGGTGAGGCCAAATTCAAACCGTGGAATACCGAAGTTGATCCAGAAGGAAAAGCGCCATTAAAACCCTTTGAAACGGGCAAAGAGATGCTAGATGGTTGTGTTCAGATGTTGGGGAATTTGAATCCATACTTTGCGGACTGTTTAACGACGATGGAAGAGATGGGTCATTTAGACTTGGATTCGAAAGCCGGAAAAGCACCAGGTGGATACAACTATCCACTTTATGAAATTGGCGTTCCATTTATTTTCATGAATGCGGTTGGCGCACAACGAGATTTGGTCACGATGATCCACGAAGCTGGACACGCCGTTCATTCCTTTTTGAGTCGTGATTTGCCTTTAACCGGATTCAAGAACTTACCATCCGAAGTCGCGGAGTTGGCATCGATGTCCATGGAGTTACTTTCCATGAAAGAATGGGGACATTTTTACGCCAATGCAGATGAGTTGAACCGTGCGAAGCGCGAACAGTTAGAAGGAGTGTTGAAAGTCCTTCCGTGGATAGCGCAAATCGACGCCTTTCAACATTGGGTGTACGAACATCCAACGCATACGGTGGAAGAACGTCACGCGCATTGGTCGAGTCTCTCCAAAGACTTTGGCACCGGATTAACAGACTGGAGCGGTTACGAAGATCAAATCGCCACATCTTGGCAGCGACAATTGCATTTATTCGAAGTTCCTTTTTACTACATCGAATATGGCATTGCGCAATTAGGAGCACTTGGCGTGTGGATGAACAGTTTAACAGATTTCGAATCCGGATTAGCGGCTTATCAAGCAGCCTTGAAATTGGGATACACGAAGTCCATTCCAGAAATTTATGAGACAGCAGCTGTTCCATTTGACTTTTCATCAGCTCGCTTAAAATCCTTAGCAGATTTCATTCAGAATGAATTAAATCAATTGGACTAGAAATAAATTCAGCGTGAATTTGCGCAGATTTTAAATTTCTCTTTATATTTGCACCCTCAACAACGAGAATGTTACTAGATTATTAAGTGACGGAAGATGGCGAGATAGCTTGCCGAATAGTCGGCATTACAGCGTGGAAATAAAATGGCGAGATAGCTCATCCGCCGCGGCGGAGGTTAGAGCGTAGAAATATTAAATGGCGAGATAGCTCATCCGCCGCGGCGGAGGTTAGAGCGTAGAAATATTAAATGGCGAGATAGCTCAGTTGGTTAGAGCGTAGGATTCATAACCCTAAGGTCCCGAGTTCAACTCTCGGTCTCGCTACAAAGAAACCTTGACGATACTGTCAAGGTTTTTTTATGCTTTTGTTTTTACAAAGCTGTCAGAACTCTCGGTCTCCCTGATGAGTCTGCGAAGATCAGAACCAAATCCCTCCCCAACTTTTGGTTATGATCCAATTTTTGTAACAAAACTAAGTTGTCAAATCAATGAAACTCGCTAAGTTGAGATATGATTAAGTATGACGTATTCACTCTTTTTAATGATTAATCGAACATAACAAATAGAACACTTTCTATTTATGTTGGAACTTATTCTAGAAATGAAATTGCCAAATTTTCCCAGATTTTAGACGTAGTAAAGGAAATTCAATCATTTGGGTGTAAATACCATTTTTTCTTGGTACATATACTCACTATAAAGTGGCTTCAATTGAATAAATTCGCCGGAAATTTGAATTTATCGCAATGGACAGAGTTGAAAGTAAAATGGAACAGAATCATATTCCCTCAAAGAATGAAATGGAGAAAATGAACAATGTTGAATTATTTGAAGTAGCTAACCAACATGCAAGTTTCAGGAAAGTAATGGTCAAATTCATTTCAAGTTTTGAGGTCAAGCCAGTCGTATATATCCATGATGAGGAAGGTAAATATAATGTTCGAAGCATTGGATTGCCAGAAAGAATCAAAAATGTTTTACTTCAAAATGATGTTGAATATTTGAGCGATCTCACTTATGTTCGGTCAAGTGATCTTTTTCAAATGAAAAATTTTGGCGAGAAGAGCTACAAAGAGATTTTAGCTGTATTGGATACGTATGGTTTTCAACTAGCGGATTGAACCGAATTTTTTATATTTTCGTGAAAGAATCATCCGAACATCAACAATGCGCTACCCATGAAAGAATACTTGCATGAAGAATCAGATTATATTGATCTAGCAAACTACAATGCGTTCAATGAATTTTTGATGAATTATGACTTTATGCCCGAGGAAATACAGGACGAAAAAGATTTTAATTTCGTGCTGAATTACCTACTCGGACTTAGTTTAAGAGCACCCAATTTCATTCTTCTATATGAGTATGCATTGGGCATGTTGAACCGCTTGAAAGCAACTCAGGAAATTGACGCACTCAAAAACAACCTTGAGCAAAGAAAAATTGCTGCTTGCGAATACGTTGCGCAGAAAGATGACATCTTTAAGAAAAATGTTGTTTGGGCCTTTCACGAAAATCGGCCTTTAATCAGAGGACTCATGAGCAAGGCTGACCGAATTTGGGAGTCCGGGCAACTCAAAGAAGCACATGAATTGTTCAGCAAAATTTACAAGACCAACAAAAACGATAATGTCGGCGCGCGATACTCCATGAAAGCCACCGCTGAGGGTATGTCGTTCGATGAATTTGAGGAAAGGTTTACCTACCACGATGAACAAGGTTCTTATTACAAAACAGATGAAATCATCCGATGGTTTGAAATGAAATAAGTGTATGGAGTGACGAAATAACTCAAGTATTGAATACTTCACGACCCTTTGATGACGTTTAGCAAATCGGCTATTTCACTTCTTCAGACATAAGACAACAGCTAGAAATATTTGAAAGAAGGAATTTGCGCATGCTTAACAAAAATCAAAAGTCAAGGCCTTGTCACTTGCATGAGTGAGTAATTCTTGGAGTTCTGCAACACTCAAGTTCGCTGCGTTTTAAAAGGTGAATTTCCATCCAATTAATCCGGAGATTTTTGCCATGTCGAGCAATTCTAGAAAAGTGTAATCTTCTACGTTTAAAATTAAATGAAAGGACTTTCCAGCTTTGCTTAAGTCTTTGATGTCTTGAAGGGATTTTTTCATAAGTTATGTTTAGATTTTCAAAATTGAGAAGATTTGTTGACAGG
>JBEDJV010000096.1:0-6048 GCA_041172545.1 Bacteroidota bacterium
GTTGTTTGAAATCCATTCGTTGTCGAAAAGGCAGCTTGTGCATAGGTTTGATTTAAAATTCCACCCCAGCCAGCAAGGTAAATGTCGTAACAGTCGGAAACTAAGAACGCAGTTGGTGAAAGTTCTACATGTCCTGTTCCTGCTCCAACCATGGTTGTCCAAGCAACAGTCTGAAGATCTGAGGAATATTTTCGAACGAATTGACCAGAATTTGGATTTCCATAACACCCTGCAGAAATGGCCCAGGAGGATTCCGTTTGACCATAAACGTATGCAAAGTTATCAATGTCCAATCTGACAAAATACGTTTGATCGTATTCAGATAATCCCATAAACGAACCTGCTTGAAAATTTCCAGATCCGGCATTCATTTTTAGTACATATCCATCTGAGGCCCCGCCGTTATACGTGAGGTCATTTCCAGAAGTAATTGGAAGAGAAGAGGAAGAGGTTCCGCCACCAATGTAGACGGATCCATTTGTCGCTACGGCAATAGAATTACCGCTTTCATTCCCTGTGCCACCAAAATAGGTACTCCATTGTAAATTCGTTAAGGTGGAGTTAAATTTGAAAATAACGGCATCTTGACTTCCATTCAACATGGCCTGAGAAGCACCAACAGTTGGGAAATTTATGGAGGCTGTAGAACTTGAAATATAGACGTTTTGGTTGTTATCCAAGACGATTTCTCCACGGAATTGATCTCCGTAATTATAGTTAAGTGAACTTGTGTTCAGTCCATCCGTTCCGCTGCCACCAATAAAAGTCGATGAAAGAAGTGCTGTTCCACTTGGATTCAGGCGTGCAACATATATGTCCGAACCATTAAATTCTAATTCATTTTGCAGTTGATACGGACCACCGTTAAAGGAATTGTCAAAGGCCCCAGTGGTTATGGGAAAGTTTGCGGATGATGTCACGCCATATATGTACAATTCACCATTTGGTGCAGAAACGATTGAATGTGGCGTCTCGTTTCCAGATCCACCCAAGAAGGTGGAATAAAGTAGTGCTGATCCCGCAGCATTAAACTTGGTGATAGCGGCATCCATTGGAAAAAAGCCAGTCCCACTGCCGAAACTAGAATCGAATGCCCCCGTCGTGATAGGGTAACCTGTTCCAAAAACGATTCCCCCGCCAAAAAGATTACTATTCGGATCTGGTGTTGCAGTGAATCCCCAGTTATCTGCGGTTGATCCTGAGAAAGTAGAGAATGTTAAACTTGGATCGATGTATAGACGTTCGGATGAATCGTAGCCATCCGGTAAGACAAATGAAATGAGTTGATCTACCAATTGAAATTCCATCTGAACTTCTGTTTTCTTTCCATTCTCGGAAATATTCCATGCTTTAGGAGCGGAATAGCTGATTGTGCCTAGGGAATGGGTGAGTAACAGGTTTCCTTGTGAATCGATTTGAATTTTATCTGCTCCTTCAAAGTAAAAAGACAATTGACTTAAATCAGCATGAGGTTGGACATCAAATGAGAAGCGGAGTTGCTCCATTTGACCATCGTAGATTAAATCAATCCCATCGAAGTATGAAGGCAGCACTATTTTCGAAACACCATGGATATTCGATTTCCATTTGGTTTGATCACTACCCAACATGTAGTTTAAATAGTGTGAGCTTGAATCGCTTTCTTGAATTTCTACATCCGTATGCGCATGTGGGAATATGTGCTTTACCGCGTGATACTTGGTTAGTTCATGCGTTGTTTCCTCTCCGTTATGGTGATTGTGGCTCATGGCATCCGTAAGAAAGAAAGTCATCCCTTGATTTTCAAGGTACAATTTTCCGCCGTTTAGATCCACATTGTATTGAATACGCTCATCCCACTGACCTTTATTCGGAATCATCCAAATCTTTTGCCCAAACAAGGCACAAGAAGAGGTTGTGAAGAGAAGAAAAGTAAGTAGGCTTTTTATCATTACTAGCTAAGATACACAAATTGTAAAAGTCTGCAAAACATAGACAAACTTTGAAGCGAAAGGTTGCCTCTTTTTTCATAAATAATTGTGTGTCAAACTGAAATTTTGTTTATTTGTAACGTAAAACTCAAACTATGAAAAATATCGTACTCTCCATCCTGTTCTTAGCCATAAATTGGACGTTGAACGCACAAGATTATTCTCGTTTAAAAGTGTTTGCTAATGAAGAGCAATTATACAAACTTGGTAATCTAGGTGTTGCCGTAGATCATGGAATGCGTAAGGAAGGCACTTTCTTTATTTCCGACTTTTCAAGCGCTGAGCGAGCGATAATGGATCAGTATGAATTCAATTATGAAGTATTGATTGAGGATGTAGAACAGTACTACATCGATATTTTAAATAACCCAGAGAAAGAGCAAGGTGGTTTAAAAAACACCATTTGTTCCAACACATCTGGTGGGACTTCTAGTTATGCAAATCCAATTGCTCCAACCAATTTTAATTTAGGCACTATGGGTGGTTACCTGAAATACAATGAAATGTTGGCAGAATTGGATGCGATGGTTCAGCAATACCCGAACTTAATTACTGCAAAAGCGCCCATTTCAACTTTTTTAACTCACGAGAATCGTCCGATTTATCATGTGAAAATATCCGATAATCCAAACGTGAATGAAAACGAACCGAAGGCATTATATACGGCCATACATCACGCACGTGAACCAATGAGTTTAATGGAAACCATCTTCTTTATGTGGTACGTTTTAGAAAACTATGGAACGAATGAGGAGATTACCTATTTAGTCAATGAAACGCAATTGTTTTTTGTCCCATGTATCAATCCTGACGGATATGTTTACAATGAAACAACGAATCCAACAGGTGGTGGAATGTGGCGTAAAAACCGCCGAAACAATGGTGGAGGTGTTTATGGAGTGGACTTAAACCGAAATTACGGCTACGGTTGGGGAACAACGGGAACGAGTACCGTGACAAGCAATGATACCTACTGTGGAACAGCTCCTTATTCGGAGCCAGAAGTTCAAGCAATGCGTTGGTTGGTTCAAAACCACAAGTTTGTTTCCGCCTTCAATGCGCATACCTATGCGAAGGACATCCTGTTTCCAATTGGAACAACTGTAGCAGAATTTGCAGATCATCACGATTATTTCCAAGCAGAATCAAATCATATGGTTCAATTTAATGGATACACGGCCATGAAAAGTTCTGCACTTTATCCGGCATCCGGTGATTCAGATGATTACATGTACAAAATGGATATCGGTGTTGGTGTGAAAGATACGATGTTCGTACATACACCAGAGGTCGGAACAGCATTTTGGCAACCGTCATCAGAAATCTTAGCTACGTGTAAAGAGATGTTATTTCCAAATTTAGTTTTGGCACACATTACTAGAAATTATGTGGTTGTGAAGGACACAGATCCAAATAGCATTTCTACGTTAAGTGGAAACTTCAATCATTCCGCTTACCGCTTAGGACGCATGTCCGGACCAGTTACTGTTTCCATTCAACCTTTATTGAATATTGCTTCCGTTGGAAATGCTGTTGTATATGATTTAGCGCTGATGCAAACGTCTACGGGTTCGATTTCATACACCTTGAATCCAAACATTCAATTTGGAAATCTTGTGAAGTACATCATTAAAACCGATAATGGATTGTGGGTAAAACGTGACACCATCGTAAAAACGTATGGTGCGTACAACTTACAAGTTACGGAGAATGCTACGGCAGTGACAAACTGGACAGGAAACTGGGCTACAACAACGAGTACCTTTGTTTCATCACCGAAATGTTTTACGGATTCACCAACTGGTAATTATGCCAATAATGCCAATACAACGTATACATATGTTCCAACAATCGATTTGACAAACGCATTCGCAGCGCAAATTACGTTCTACGCAAAATGGAACATTGAAGCGGATTTTGATTATGTTCAGTTTCAAGTTTCAACAGATGGCGGTACAACATGGATTGGTCAATGCGGGAATTACACCAATGCGGGAACCAATGCAAATGGAAGTGTCCAACCGAATAATCAACCTGTGTATGACGGTATCATGTCAAATTGGGTGATGGAAGAAATTAATTTAAGTGATTACTTAGGACAAATCATTAAGGTGCGTTTTCAGTTGAAATCCGACGGTGGAACGCGTAAAGATGGATTCTATTTCGATGATTTTAATATTTATTTTAACAACCAAGGAGCAGCAGTCACACCAACTGCACAGTTCACTATGAACAACGCCGTTGTTTGTACTGGTTTGATAAATGATTTCAATGATACGTCATTAGATAACCCAACATCTTGGGCCTGGGATTTCGGCGATGGATCAACGGATAACGTTCAAAATCCAACGCATATTTTTGCCAATGCCGGAACTTACACGGTTCAATTAACAGCGTCAAATGCAGCCGGAAGTAACACATTTTCACAAGTGATCACCGTAAATCAAACACCTACCATTACACTTTCTACTTCCGATACAGACGGAGTAATTTGTTTAAACGATGGAAATATTTCCCTCATTTCCAATCAAACGGGAACGGTTTTCAGTGGTACTGGCGTTGTTGGAACTTCATTTGATCCGATTGCAGCAGGTTTAGGTTTACATATGATATCTGCATCCTTTACAGATGGTGTGGGATGTACTGCGAATGAAACGATGTCCATTCTTGTGGAAGATTGTGCATCTTTATCCGATTTATCTATCAATGGAGTTTCTGTATTCCCGAATCCAAATCAAGGTTCATTTACCATTAAAGGACTTGAACTTGAAACAGCATTTTCTGTTTATGACTTGAACGGAAAAATCATTTTCGAAGGTGTAGCCTCTTCAACTGCTGAGCAGATTCAATTACCGAAAATCACTTCTGGTATTTACTACCTACAATCCACCAAAAATGGACAGATGGGTCAGTTGAAATTTGCGGTACTGAACTAAGATTGAATAAACGCTGCAAGGCGATCAATATACGCTTGATACCCCATGACAAATGGGGTAGTCTCGTGTTCGCCTCCTGGCACCAATACACATTCTTTTTGTCCTGGTTTATGATCGTAGACTAATTGTCCGTGGCTTTTCATTGACAGAAAAGAATCAGCCATTCCGTGAATCCAAAGCAAAGGAACATTCACTTTTTTGATTTCCGTGGCATTATCAATCTTCAAGTCCACAAGAAAAGATCCAGGCATCGATAAAAGCGCAGCGTCTTGTATCATGATTTCCGCAGAAGCAAAAGGAGCCTCCAAAATTATTTTTGCCGGTTGAAGGGCGTATTCGCTAGCGTGTCCTGCAACTTCACATACCGGAGCTGAACCTAAGGAAAATCCAAACATTACGAAGCGATCATTACTCAATCCACGGTCCTTTAACCATGAAATCGCCGATGAGGTAGATGCATACATATTTGCTTCTGTTGCCGCCCCTTCACTCATACCAAATCCTGGGTAATCAAACATAAGAACGCCGTATCTACCAAGTCCACCAATGTTGGCATATAACTTCTCTCTACACCAATAGAAATCCATGTGGTCTTTGTTTCCATGGCAGTATAAAATCACCGTATCCTGACTAATCTGATTCGTGTCACCGACATAGATTCCTTGTACTTGAACCGTTTCTCCATCAATATTCACTGGGAAATGAACGCGATGAATCATGCTGTCCGGAACGGCAAATTGTCCGTTTAATTCCAGAGAAACCTCTCCTGTGTAAGCATCCAATTGATAACTTTCCAGTTTGGACCCGTTGAATAAAAAAGAATCTAAACGCTTGCGGCAAGAAAGCAGGCTAAGCGAGATAAAAAGTAGTGCGAAGTATTTCATTATTTCAAGTGATAAGTGATGCCAAAATAAAGACCCAAAGCGCCATTATTTTGAAGTAAACTTGGATAGTTTACAACGATATTTTGATTGGATTGATTCGGTGCGAGCACTTTCAATTCGGCTTGATAACTCCAATTAGGACGAATCCACTGGTGTCCGATTTGAACACTTGGAATCCAAAACTGTGCATTTGGACGTCCCTGAGATTCCGTTTTGTACGGATCAAACCAATTGCTGATTCCTGCATAGAAAAAATTA
>JBEDJV010000097.1:0-6031 GCA_041172545.1 Bacteroidota bacterium
TACAACCTATGACAAAATCAAAAACACAAGTTGAAAAAACAGACGTAGTTGAAGATGTTATGGTCGCTCCAGAGGCAGATGCAGCAGTTGCAGAAGTTACTGAAGAAGTTGCTAAGGCAGAAGAGGTTGAGGCAACTGATGTTGTCAAGGCTGATGAAGTTGAAGTAGAAGAGATTGCAAAGGCAGAAGATGCCCCAGTAGTTGAGTCAGTAGAAGAAGCAGTTGTAGAAGATGCTCCAGTAGCAGAAGAAACAGTTGTGGAAGAAGCACCAGTAGCAGAAGAGGCACCAGTTGTTGAAGAAGCTCCAGTAGCTGAAGAGGCTCCTGCAGCAGAAGAAGCAGCGCCTGAAGCATCAGAAGAAACTGCGGCTGAATAAGCTATATGCAAAAAAAAGATTGTTTTTATTTAGGAATAATAGCGAAACTTCACGGATTTAAAGGTGAAGTTTCGTTGTTTTTAGACGTTTCTAATCCTGCAGAATATGCGACATTAGATGCGGTATTCGTTGAAATCGATGGAGGACTCGTTCCTTTTTTCGTTCAAAACATTAAAATTAAGACCAAGGGTTTTGTAGCAGTGAAATTTCAAGGAATCGATAGTGAACAAGATGCCCAGCGCATTCTGAAAAAACCTGTTTACCTTCCAGAGTCATTTTTACAAGAATTAGATCAAACCTCATTTTATGACCATGAAATCATTGGTTACACAGTCATCGATGAAGTACATGGAGATGTAGGTATTGTGGAGAATGTCATCGATATGGCAGCTAATCCTTTATTGCAGTTAGATAAAAATGGGGTAGAAGTATTGCTTCCGATTTTTGATGGACTCGTTCAAAAAGTTCAGCGCAAAAAAAAGGAGCTTTATGTAAAAGCTCCTGAAGGTCTGATTGAATTATACTTAGGTTAATTTACCTGAAGTAATCCCATAGCAATTTTCATGCGAATCACTTTTTTCGCAGCTTCATCCACTTTCTTTTTGAATTCTTTATTCGTACGGTAAGCAGTCAAAATTTCTTGATGAGCTTTCTTGGCATCTAATGGCATCAATACGATGTCACATCCTGCGTTGATCGCTTTGTAGGCAGCTTGAGGTACATTGACAACACCCCCCATGTTCATGGCGTCAGTAACGATGAGTCCTTTGAATCCAAGGCTGTCTTTCAGTAACTCAGTTACAATTTTCTCTGAACACGTGGATGGCAACCCTTTCGTATCGTATTTCGCATTGTTCTGAACAGCGATGTGCGCCACCATAATTGATAAAACACCATTGGCAATCAATGTAGGGTAATTTCCGATTTCTTTCATTTCTCCGTCAATCACCTGTAAGGCTTTGTGCGTATCTCCGGTTACAAGTCCGTGTCCAGGGAAATGTTTTGCTGTCGCAATGATGTTGTTGCGTTGTGTTTCTTGAATGAAGGCATCTGACCAAGGAATGATATTCGCCGGAACAGCACCAAAACTTCTGAATCCAACCGTTGTGTTTGGGGACATATCCACCACTGGAGAGAAATTGTAATTGATGCCAAGTGCATTTAAATCCGAAGAAATAGTTTTCGCACAAGCGATTACTTCATCGACATTTTTTAACTCATTTGCTTTTTTTACGGGTGTTGAACCGATGATCTTGCGGTTCACTAAACTTGGTTCTGCATCTGCACTATATAAGAATGGAAGATTGCCGTATTTCGTATTGTTCGACTCAAAGTCTTTAATCCAAGAGCTAAACTCTTCTTTGGTTCCATTCAACATTAATACACCTCCAATAACTCGGTCTTTGATGTGTTGGTCAATGGTCGCTTTTGTTTGACCTAGACGTCCAACTGCTGGCATAATTAATTGTGCAACAATTGCCGTATCATCCATTTGTTTGAAAACGCGCTCAACTTCTTTGTCTAAAAATGTATTTTCCTTAAGGAAATCCGCTAACTCGAAATGAATTTCAGTTTTCGGTTGGATTACTTTTGTTTGTTTGGTTGACTCGCTTGATTGTGCACATCCTTGGAATAGAAGTCCAGCAAGAAATAATGGTGTAATGATTTTTTTCATAATATATTTTGTCTGATTCAAATTTAAAAAGATCCCGTTTAACCAAGTTGTTTATTTGTTGAAGAAATAACCAAGAGCTTGTCAATAACTATGCCTAAGCTTCCTTTCAAGCAAGGACTTCGAAAAAATGCTTAACTTTAAGTTAATATTGTTGAATTTTTGCGCAATTCTTTTCAATCAAGGTCATCTAACCATCAAACGCAAACGATATTTATGAAAAAACTTCTTTTAATTCTATCCATCTTCCCATCTTTTGTCACTTTATCGCAAGTTCAAAATTTCTATGACCGTGCCACCATTCAAACCATTGAGGTGTTTTTTAGTTTTTCGAATTGGGATGCACAACTGGACGCAGCTGTTGCTTCTGAGGCATACATCATCGCCGATTCTGTTCGTGTAAATGGAATCAGCTTCGATAGTTGTGGCGTGAAATACAAGGGGAATAGTTCTTATAGTCCAACGAATCAAAAGAATCCTTTACACATTGAATTGGATCACATCAAAGGAAATCAAGACTACCAAGGATACACGGATATCAAACTACAGAATGGATATAAAGATCCATCGATGATTCGTGAAGTGTTATCCTATGCCGTATTAGAACAATACATGGACTGTCCGAAAGCGAACTTCGCGAATGTCTATGTGAATGGTGTGTATCGTGGATTGTATTCGAGTGCGGAAAGCATCAATAAAACATTTAACGCCAATCACTATTATCAAAGTGGGGATACCTATTTTAAATGTAATCCCATCGGTGGGGCTGGACCTGGAAGTACGGTGAGTCCGGACTTGAAATACATCAGCATGGACAGTAGTGCTTATGCGAATGGATATGAATTGCGCACAACATATGGTTGGAATCGTTTGGTGGATCTTATCAATACCTTGAACAATGATTTCACCAACATTGAGTCAAAATTGGACATTGATCGTGCCATTTGGATGCTAGCCTTTAATAATGTTTTAGTCAATTTGGATTCCTATAGTGGAGCCTTTCGTCAGAATTATTATTTGACTTGGGACAATAATTTTCGATTTGTTCCAACCGTTTGGGATTTGAATATGAGTTTTGCGGGATTTCCCGGTGGTACAGGTACCGGCTCGAGTACTACAACCTTAGATCCAATGTCGAATAGTACTTCAACCATTCATCCACTAATCGTGAAAATCCTTGGAAATCCCATGTATAAACGGATGTATATGGCGCACGTTCGAACGATGGTTCAGGAAATGTTTGCAAATGATTACTACTTAACAGTAGCCAATCAACTGAGAACAACGATTGATGCAACCGTAAATTCCGATCCATACAAATTCTATACCTACACACAGTTTCAAAATAGTTTAACAACTGCTGTAACAGGAACGGGCGGTCCAGGTGGCGGTGCAAGTATCCCAGGAATTCAAGCCTTGATGAGTGCTCGCGTTTCTTACTTCAACACAAATGCCAATTATGTTTTGGTGGCGCCTACGATCACTAGTTATTCTTCATCCGTCACTTCCCCTTCATATAATCAAACCATTACCTTGAATGCGACATGTTCCAATGAATCCACTGTTTATTTGGGATACCGAACAAATCATCAATTGAAGTTTAACCGTGTTCAGATGTTCGATGATGGAAGTCACAACGACGGAGCAGCAGGAGATCATGTTTATGGTGTTGATGCTCTTGTAAATGGCGTTGTATTCGAATATTATATTTATGCTGAAAATTCGAATGCAGGATTGTTCAGTCCGCAACGTGCAGAACATGAGTTTCATTCATTAAGCGTCGTAGTCCCATTTCCAGCCGTAGGGTCCGTTTTGATAAACGAAGTTGTCGCGTCTAACGGAACTTCTGCTTTGGATCAAAATGGTGAATCCGATGATTGGATTGAATTGTATAATACCACATCGAATCCAATTGATCTTTCGGGAATGTATTTAACAGATGACGCTTTGGATTTAATGCTTTGGTCTTTTCCTGCTGCAACAACTATTCCTGCAAATGGATATTTAATTGTTTGGGCTGATAACGATGTGTTTCAGTCAGGCTTGCATGCATCTTTCAAATTAAATGCTTCCGGTGAAATGGTTATTTTGAGCAATGGTGTTGTTTTCCATGATCAAGTAGGATTTGGCGTTCAGACGACCGATGTAGCGTATGCTCGTTGTCCAGATGGTGGAGCGACATTTGCCTATGTAACGCCTACTTACGGCGTAACGAATAATTGCTTTGCATACGTTGAAAATGTGAGTTTTGAGGTGAGGGTATACCCGAATCCTTTTGATGATCAATTGACAATAGAATTGGATGAGCAGTTAACAACAACCGTTCGAATTACTGATGTGAATGGTAAAATGCTCGTTCAAGATAATCTCAACGTTCAGGAATGGACAATTTCCACTTCAGATTGGGCCAATGGAATGTACATCGTTACGCTTGAAAATGAGCGTGGAATGAAGTCGTTGAAATTAATCAAGTAAAAGTTAGATCAAAAAAAAATCCTCGAAACCGAGGATTTTTTTTTGGATATTTTTTTGACTAACGAATTTTAATCATTTCGTTGCTCTGTTGCTGCTTTTTCCAATTTAGCAAATTGTTCAGCAGTTAAAATGTTTTTCAACATGGCCATTCTCGCTTGTTCGTTAGATTTGATAATCGCTTTCTTTTGGTCTTCAGGATAGTTGGACATCAAAATCCCCTGGTTTTTTTGTGCGATACCATAGTGAACTGCATATACTTCTTCCTGCTGAGCAGCCGTCAATTTTAACATGGTCGTCTGGCTTTGTGTTAACGCTTGCGCACTTTGTTCAGGCGATTGTGCTTGTTGTGCAAAAGCTGTTAATCCTAAGAAAAATGAAAAGAATAAAATGTTAATTGCTTTCATGTGTATGGTTTTATTGTAAATAATCCGACTTTATGAAACGAAGTTAAGGAAAAAAGAGGAAGTTCCTGATTCTTTATCCTTGGAAGAGACTAAAACTGAATTTATTCCGTTAATTTCGTTTAAAATTCACAATTGAAACTTCTTTCTTCGCGACATATAAACAAACGAAAATGGGATCAAATGGTTGCTTCGAATGAGCAATTAGATTTTTTTTCTTTGTCATGGGTTTGGGACATTTTACATCCCAACTGGGAAATGTTGTGCGATGACGCAGGAAATTATTTAGGACCAGTTCCTCTTGCAAGCAAGTTTGGACTTTCCTATCGTTTGCAACCTTTTTTCATTCGATCCTTGAATTTTGCTACATCCTCTGATGTTTCATCCGCCGAGTTGGTACCGTTCATTTCATCTTCTGCTCGTTATATTCAGTTGAATTTTACTGAAGTGAATGAATTTCCATCCTCTGATGTTGGACAATTTCAACTGTTGGATTTACAACCTTCCATTCAAAAACTTCGTGCAGATTATTCGACAAACGCTAAACGCTTATTGAAAAAAATCCCTGAAACGTTTCGAATGGAAACATTGGATTCTCCCACAGAATTTGTGTCTTTCTTCAAACAGCAAAAAGGGGAGGAGTTGATTGGATTTACAGAAGCCGTTTGGAAACGCTTGTCCGATTTATTGGAAGGCACCAAACAACACGGACACCTTTCCATCTATGCGATGAAGGAGAATGATGACGTCATTGCAGCGGGTGTGTTCATTTCGTTCAAAGGAACCTGTTACTTTTTAAAAGGAACGGCAACTCCAGAAGCAAAGAAAAATGGTGCGATGTATTCTTTGTTGGATCAAGTGATCTCAGAGATGCAATCCACTCATCACTCCTTGGACTTTTTCGGTTCGAATAACGAGGCAATTGCACAGTTAATCCATCCGGTTGATCGCAACAAGAAACAGGCATTGCTCGCTCACCTCATTAAGAGCAATGATTGGAAGCAAGTGCTGGTATTTACTCGTACCAAGCATGGTGCTAATAAGCTAGTAACCCAACTAGAAAAAGATGGCATTACTTGCATGGCAATTCATGGCAATAAAAGTCA
>JBEDJV010000098.1:0-6027 GCA_041172545.1 Bacteroidota bacterium
TCAAATGGGACGACAAGTGCATGTTCCGCTTGAACCCAAACGAATCATTTCCTTGGTTCCTTCGCAAACCGAATTGCTATACGACCTTGGATTAAGCGAGGAAGTGATTGGCATCACCAAGTTTTGCCTTCATCCTGCCGCATGGTTTCGTGTCAAACAGCGCGTGGGCGGAACAAAGAAATTGAACATCGAACTCATTCGTTCCTTGAATCCCGATTTCATTATCGGAAACAAAGAAGAAAACACCAAAGAGGACATCGAAGCCTTGGAAAAAGAATTCCCTGTTTGGATGAGTGACATTTCCACCTTTGATGATGCGTTAAAGATGATTGATGTCCTAGGAGACATCGTTAACCGCAAGGACGAAGCAGAGTTGTTAGTCGAAGAAATCACCGAAGCCTTTACTCCCCTTGAAAACCTCGGGCAACAAAAAACCTTCCTGTATTTCATTTGGGATGATCCCGCATTTTTGACAGGAAAAAACACCTTTATTGATTCCATGTTAACGAAAATCGGATACAAAAATGCCTGTGACTTGGAACGTTATCCAGCGTTGACTGATTGTCCCAACGTTCAACCAGACGTCGTTTTTCTCAGTTCTGAACCTTATCCATTCAAGGAAAACCACCGTCAGAAGTTTCAAGAAATGTTTCCCAAAGCAGACATTCGTTTAATTGATGGCGAAATGTGCTCGTGGTATGGATCACGCATGAAGTTGGCAGCGACGTATTTTGAAAACTTCGCACCGCTGGATTTGTAATCCTGCGGCACCACCGTTCCGCTGCAGTTGTACTGCTGCGGTACCTCACAACGCTGTATTTGCCATGCACACTGTTCCGCTATAGTTGTACCGCCGCGGTACCATGCACCGTTTTATTTGCATTCCTAGGTTAATTTTCTCGAATCAAATTGATTCATGTAAAATAAAATCCATTTTATCGCGTTGAATGAAAGCGTAAATGATTTAATTTTGTGTAGCATGCCTATCATGGAAACAACAACTCAACAGATTAGTAAGAAAATCAAGAAATACAAAGAGAAATCTGATGTGATTTTCCTTGATGTCAATGATTTTCTTGATCAATCGAATAAGGTCAAAAAAAACATGGATACCCTCATTAAATTGGGAGAATCGATCAATGAAAGTGCATTCCAACAAATCACGAACATACATGGCTGTTCAACAGAAATGGAAAAGAATTTCAAAGCGGTAGCCGCATTAATGCTTATCCTCGTTGAAAAATCAAAATCCTACCACGGTGTTTTTGCGAAACACGAATTCTACAAAGAATCACTAAAGTCCTCACTTGCTCATTTCATGAACGTTATTTTGGAAATGGAAGAAGCCGCAGAGGACATTTTATCTAATATCGACTTGAATCAAGATCAAGAGTGGTCGGATTTAACAAATGACCTTACGGAACATTTGAAAAACAGCTAAGCGTTTTTTCATTCAAATGAAATTTTACTTGACGCAAAGAGCGAATCAAGAGATTGCCAAATTGTCAAAAAAAAGCGGCAACTAAAAACGTTCAATTGGACATCTGTACCTTTTTTCAAGAATTGGAAACCATTGAACGCATACGAAATGTCGATGAAACACTTGGGCCAAAAGGCAAAAACACTTCCTGCAAGAAATCAAGACTGAAAAATAGTATCAACAAAGAGAAAAGCGGCGGATACCGCATTTATTTCTTGGTTTCCGAGGGAAATGGGGAAGTTGTTATTTCATCGGTTTACTCAAAAAAGGATATCAAGAATTATTACAAGGATGAAATTAAACGCGTTTTTATGCAGGCTAATGAAGACTTGAAAAATCGTCTGCTTATCCAGGTTGACATCTTACAAAATCTACTAGTGATTAAAAATAAGGTGAAATGATTCCGCTGTTCCGCTGCAGATGTACTGCTACGATACCTCGCAACGCTGTATTTGCCTTGCACACCGTTCCGCTGCAGTTCTACTGCTGCGGTACCTCACACCGTTTTATTTGCCATCCTTCAGTTCCTTTTAACAAAGTTTCAATTTTAAATGATTTGATTAATTCGTCAAACTCATTATACTTGATTTAAATCAATACGAAGATGTCTACAGCTGAACTTAACCAAACGAAACTAGATTTGATTGCTTGGATTAATAGGCTGTCAGAAGAGAATATGATCGCGTTTATTGATGGGCTTAAAAAATCAAAATCCAAAGATGATTGGTGGGATGATCTTTCCGAAAATCAACAGAAAATAGTGAGAAATGGACTTGATGACATTGAAAGTGGAAGGGTGATTTACTCGGCTCACTTTTGGGAAGAACTGAAAAATGGCTGAGAAAAAGTACCGCTGGATGTTCAATCCTGCGGTAACTTCACCTAATCCAAACCCGATGTTCCGCCGCAGTTGTAATGCTGCGGCAATAAATCATCCGAACATCACCAAGAAAAGTACCAATGCACAATGGCGCAGATGAATCAAATTGAGTAATACTGTTATGCCTGAGCTCGAGAATTTCGTTAACAAGCCTGGTCTTCGATTATTGACACTAGCACATGTAAAAGTGATCTTGAATGAATTTTGGGAGCCGTGATTCAAATTATCCTTAGAGTTTCTTAAGAAACTCGTAATCACTAAATTTGCTATGTAAAAATCTATCTAACACTGTACGTCGTCAAACTAAAGTGAACTTTTCACTAGTTGGAGTTTCGTGCTGATTCAAAACTATTTATTTTATTTTGATTTTCAAAACTTTGACTTAAAATTTCTCGTTGATATTCTTTTCTTCTTGCCAATAGCGTCAACTTTTTGATGCGTTTTCTTTCCGTTAAAATGGCATCTCCACGACCAAAATAGACATCAGCTGGCGTTAAATTATTCAAGGATTCATGATACCGTTCATTGTTGTAATAGTGAACGAACTTTTCGAGCGCGTTTTGAAGCTCTTCAGGAGCGTAGTAATGATCTAATTTGACTACATTTTTCATACTTCTGTGATATCGTTCTATTTTTCCTTGCGTTTGAGGATGTCCAGGCCTGCCATGGATTTGATCTATTCCTACGCTTTCTTTCAAGTATTCTTTCACGTCTTTTGCAATGTAGCATGAACCATTATCAGAGAGCAGTTTAGGCCTTTGTTTAGTGATCAATTTCGCCTTAGTTATAGCTCTATTTATTGTTCTTTTCACATCATCAGACTTCATATTCGAACAGAGCTCCCAGTGCACGATATAGCGGCTGTAATCATCTAAAACCGTACTTAAGTAATACCAACCCCAGCCAATGATTTTGAAGTACGTAAAATCTGTTTGCCACATTTGATGAACGAACTTGGTTTTGTCTGTAAATTCATCTCCTGCAGATATAAAAATATGTGCTGGCGAAGTAATCAACCCTCGACTTTTTAGTATCCGATAAACACTTGATTCAGAGATAAATATTTGTTGATTATCTGTTAGATGATAAGCCAGTTCTCGAGACGATAGTTCAGGTCGTTCTAAGGCCAACTCCACAACCAAATTCTTTTGCTCCTGAGGAATGCTATTCCATTGCCTTCTTGTGGACCTTTTAATCGATTCTAAGCCTTCAACACCATGGTCCGAATAGGATTTGTACCATTTGTAGAAAGTGCTCTTATTTAAGCCAATTTCACGCAACGTTCTGTTTACCCCAAGATCTGATTCAACGACCATTTTAATTAGTTCTTGTTTTTCTGATACTGTAAAACGCATGTACTTTTTGAATTTATCTTTTATTCCAAAATGTCCAATGTTTTTTTTACAATGTCATAGCGTAAAACCAAGTCCGCAACGATTTCCTTTAATCGTTGATTTTCCTTACGTAGTTCCGCTACTTCATCACTTGTGGCCTCACGCGTTACATCGCCCGCCAAACGCTTTTTACCGGCTTCCAAGAACTCTTTATTCCATTTGTAGAACTGTGCATCAGCAATTGAATATTTTCTACAAATTTCCGACACTGAAAGTTCTGCTCTCATAGCTTCCATAACAATTTGAATCTTTTGTTCTGAACTAAAAACTCTCCTTGTTTTTCTTCTTACATCTTTGATGAAGTTTTCTGTTGTTTGTTTTTTCCTTTTTGTTGTTTCCATAATTTATTAAATTTAAACATTAATACATGAAAACTCCAACTAACTTTATACCTATTATCGGTCCACTTTATGCTGACGATTTACAAATTGGACAACAATTCAATCTCGATAGTCGACTGAATCCTTTTATTATCCAGAAAGATTCGATTGAACTGAAAAAGTGTGAGACAAGTAATGACCGTGCGGAGATCTTTCGTTGCATTATCGGACAATTTAACAAGGCAAAAACACCCATCCACGTTGGTCCAATTCCCGAACCGAATTATAGATACCAACCACCACTTGAGGATAGTATTTTTATCACCTCTTGTTTAAAAGATGAGCTATTTTTCACAGAACCTGCGGAAGATAGAGTCTATGGATACCACAAAGGGAAAATTATCGACCAGACAGATAACTATGTTTTGTGTCTGGTATTATTTGGTTTTAATGTAGGATTTGAATACCGTTTATATTCGTTTACACCAACTGGAGAATTCATTTCAAAAAAGGCAATTGGATCGAAAATATCTGACTTTTACGAGATTTACGGTTTTATGAAGGACAAAAAATCATTTGAACTTTATAAAAATGAATTTGACTACAAGGATAACAAACCGTTTATTTCAAAAAAGACACACGAAAAATACAACATACAAAACAACGGCGTATTTGTGAAAGAATAAACGTACCGCACTTTGAATCCCAGCGCTTTACCCAGTTCAAACACCTTGCCAGCTAAAACCATGAATAAGAAAAATAAAGCCATAGTCAGCATCCTCTACCTTGTCCATATCTTGGTGATACATAACTTATTGTTTCATCTTTTTCCTTCACCAGGACCTGGAACGATCTTTACTGTCCCACTGAGTTTTACTGTTGCGATTATTACCGGCATTATACATTTTTTCCTCATCAATTTCATCAAAAACAAAAGCTTTCGCATAGTCAGTCAAATGTTCTCCTTTGTCTTACTGACATGGTTTTATCTTTTCATTTACGGCGAAGAACCTTTAGCTCAAATAGCGGATGCTGTTTATTACGCAAATCACCAAGATCAATTACGTTTCGAGGATGTTTTTGACGATAATTATGGGAAATATGGCGTGAAATGTGCCGCAGCATTGGCTAAATTCAAGGACAGCATTCCAGACGCCGCATTTGTCATAACGTATTGTTGTCAGGATGAAAAGTCCTTTTACGTGGCGAGGTACGGAAATACCTTTGTGACGAATAATCAAAACCTTCAACTCAACCTTTTCGCGGACAATGATTCCATCAGCTTATCGGAAAAATACAAGGGAGAATTGATCACGATCACAGGTGATGTCAAAGGATTTGGGAAAAACAGCATTTGGGGTCGAGACAACATGAAGACAACTAACAAAAACTCCATCTTTTTACACGACATCCAACTGAAACCAAATGAAGGATTCTGCACATACTATTATCATTATTTAGTGAAGGAATGATGCTATTTAACTTTCGTCCAAAGTCATAGGTCTGATAGAAAAACCGAACTGTGGTCGCACCGTAACATGTTTCATGTCGTTCACTCAAACAAAAATAACTTCTAAACCCAATGAAGAAAATACTAGAAGAAATCTCATCAAAAGCCATTGAGCACGGTTGGATTCACCCAGAATTATCGGAACACCAACTCGCTTCAAGATGGATCGGATTTGATCCAGTAAGCAACATGGAAATAGACGCCCTAGAAGTACGACTAGGAATGAAGTTACCGCAAGATTACAAAGAATTTCTACAGCTGTCCAATGGATTTTTGGCGGCAAACAACGTGGAACCGAGTTTTTGTTCAACAGAAAAAGTAGACTATTTGAAAAATGTGGATCTTGACCTCATTGAGATTTGGACTTCAGCTGGTAACATCGAGGTTGGAAATAAGCTTGAGTCGGCTATTAAAGTTGGTGGATTTGACGAAGAACAGTATTT
>JBEDJV010000099.1:0-6575 GCA_041172545.1 Bacteroidota bacterium
AACATCGATTGGTTTCGAAACATGAGCTTTTTGGAGTTTATCCGCGATGTGGGGAAACACATTTCTGTAAATTACATGTTGGCAAAGGATTCTGTAAAATCTCGTTTGGAAACAGGAATGTCCTTTACCGAGTTTTCTTACCAACTTGTTCAAGGATTTGATTTTTATTACTTGAATCAACACAAAGGCTGCATCGTTCAGTTGGGCGGTTCAGACCAATGGGGAAATATCGTTACGGGTACGGAATTAATTCGCCGCAAAGGTGGAGGAGAGGCATATGCAGTAACAACTCCACTGATTAAAAAAGCGGATGGAACAAAATTCGGAAAAACAGAAGGTGGAAATGTGTGGTTAGATCCGGCGAAAACGTCTCCTTACCAATTCTACCAATATTGGCTAAATGCTGCAGATGAAGATGCTGCAAATTTCATTCGAATTTTTACCTTGAAAACGAAGGAAGAAATCGAAGCATTGGAAAAAGAACATGCGGAAGCACCACATTTACGTGCACTACAAAAAGCTTTAGCTGAAGACATCACCATACGCGTTCACAGCGAAGAAGCACTTCGAACAGCAATAAGTGCGAGTAACATCCTTTTTGGAAAATCGACCTCTGAGGATTTGAAAGTTTTATCGGAACAAGATTTCTTTAGCATTTTTGAAGGCGTACCACAAGCGACCATTTCTCGTGCTGACTTTGGATCGGGAATTAGTATCATTGATGCTATGAACAAGGAAAAAGTGGACGAACAATTTATCATCGAAGCAGCGCAACTAATCAATGATAAATATGTCTTGTTGGGTAAAGGAAAAAAGAACAACTATATTTTAATCATCGCTGATTAAGGATAAAAAAACCAAGAGAAAAAAAAAGAGAAGGCAACACCTTCTCTTTTTTTATTTATGCTAATTTGATCGCATTTACAAAATCAACATGGCATCGCCATACGAGTAAAAACGGTATTTTTCTTTGATTGCTTCTTGGTACGCTTTCAACATCAACTCGTGTCCCGCAAAAGCGGAAATCATCATCAACAAAGTGGAAAGCGGTGTGTGGAAGTTTGTAATTAAACTATCCGCAATACTAAAATCATATGGAGGGAAAATGAATTTGTTGGTCCAACCATCGAATGGTTTTAAGTACCCCTCAGTAGACACCGATGATTCGATAGAGCGCATAGCCGTCGTACCAACAGCACACACGCGTTGTTTGTTGCGTTTTGCATTGTTGACCATATCGGAAGCTTCTTGCGAAATAATCACTTGCTCTGAATCCATTTTATGTTTGGTTAAATCTTCCACTTCAACAGAACGGAAAGTACCTAATCCAACATGAAGAGTCACCTCCGCAAAGTCGATTCCTTTTAACTCAAGTCTTTTGAGTAATTGACGCGAAAAATGTAATCCGGCAGTTGGCGCTGCAACAGCTCCTTCTACTTTCGCAAAAATCGTTTGGTAACGTTCTTCATCTTCCGGCTCAACTTCACGTTTGATGTATTTAGGTAGAGGTGTTTCACCTAATTCAGTGATTTTTGCTTTAAAGTCTTCGTATGGACCATCAAACAAAAAGCGAAGTGTGCGTCCACGTGAAGTCGTATTATCGATGACCTCAGCAACTAATGAATCATCTTCTCCGAAGTATAATTTATTTCCGATACGTATTTTGCGGGCAGGATCAACCAATACATCCCATAATAAACTTTCACGGTTTAATTCACGCAATAAGAATACTTCAATTTTCGCACCGGTTTTTTCTTTATTTCCGTACATTCTCGCAGGAAAAACGCGTGTGTTGTTCATGATCATCACGTCGCCCTCTGAAAAATAATCCAACACATCTTTAAACAATTTGTGTTCGATTAGTCCGGTTTCACGGTGAATGACCATCAAACGAGATTCATCACGGTTTTCACTTGGATAATTTGCAATTAACTCTTCTGGAAGATCGAAGTCGAACTCCGATAATTTCATTTTGCTCATAAGCTCAATATTTACCTAATTCTTCAATGTAGGGGGCAAAGGTACGACATCGAGACCCCGTTTGTCAAGTAATTGGTCAACTAAATTCAATTCGATTGATTTTATTGACTAAAATCAGCTTTTTTGAGAATTTCACTCATGAATTAAGTTCAGAACAACATCGAAATTTGTAAAAAAAGAAAAAGATGTTTGATCAATTAGTTAAAGAAATGGAATTCAACCGTTTTAGTTGGATAGCTATTATTTTGTTAGTCGTAGGTTGCCTCGGTGGATTAACAGTTGGAATGGGTGCTTTGGAAAGTACCTTCGCATTAATCGTCATTTTAATACCGACAATGTTGACCTTAAGTTTTTTACTTTCCGTCGCTCCAATGAAATGGATTGCGGTCGCTTCTATCGTAACGGTGAGTGTTGACTTGGCCTTGTTTAGTTACTACCTTGCTAGTTAAAATTGAAAGTAAACAAAGGGTTTAAATGTATCGGAAATGGCTTGATACATTAAGAAAACACTGAATGAAATAAGCAATGCTTGTAGGAAGAATGGAACCTTTGCGAATGCCTTTGTTCCTCTGTCCTTCCATGATTGTGGCAACCAATGCAAAACGAATCCAGTTAATATCAACCAAAATACCGCTTGATAGGTTGCCAATACCTTCACGAAAATTTCCCACGTGAAATCGAAATGCATCCAAATGTGATTCAACATGGTCATGGGTTCACCCGCTTCGTCTAGGCGGAACCAAATCCGTGTGAAGGTGATGAAGTTGAAGGTGAGAAAAATGCGCCATGCACGAATGCCCCATGCAGAACTTTGCTCGTAAGGACTAATTTTCTTCCAATACTGATAGAAAATGAGGGCTAGTCCATTCATACTGCCCCAAATCACAAAGTTTTCACTTGCACCGTGCCAGAGTCCACCAACCACCATCGTAATCAGTAAGTTTAAATCGCGGTTTAAATAATCTTTCACTTTCGGGAATAAATGCCAACAAATGAAATACAGAACCATGAGTCCGAGGTAGACATAGATTAATTCATACCATTGCGTGATAAAAATTAAAAACACGAATATAATGGTAGAAGCGATGTAAGTTCCAATTCCACCGGAGCGATTTCCACCTAACGGAATGTAAAGGTAATCGCGTAACCAGGATCCAAGAGATTTATGCCATCTGCGCCAAAAGTCTGCAACGGAAACGGCCTTGTAGGGCGAATTAAAGTTCTCTAACAAGGTGAATCCCATTAAACGTGAAATCCCAATGGCAATATCTGTATAACCGGAAAAATCACCGTAAATCTGTAAGGAATAAGCCCACATGGCTAAGACACTCACAAATCCAGGATAAGCTTCAGGAGAATCAGCAATTTTATCAATGAAATGAACGGCGATGTAATCTGCTAAGACAATCTTCTTGAATAGTCCTTTTGTGATTTGCACCAAGGACCAACTGAAATCTTGTTTGTTTAAGGCAAAGGGTTGATTAATTTGCGGAATAAAATCACGTGCTCGAACGATGGGTCCAGCAACTAAATGGGGAAAATACGTCACGTAAAACGAGTAGTCGAAAAAACTACTGACCTTGATTTCTTTGCGGTAAATATCCACAACGTAACTGATGTTGTGAAAGGTAAAAAAGGAAACGCCAACAGGAATCAAGATTTTATCAATGAAGGTTCCTTCACCAAAAAATCCATTTCCCCACAAGGCAAATTGATTCACTATTTCGTACTTCGTTTGAAATAATTGATTGAAGGAATCGGTGAAGAAATAAGCGTATTTAAAGTAACCAAGCAACAGTAAATTGAACGTGACCGACCCGGCAATCAACCACTTTTTCGCCCGATCTTTGTCTGTTTTTTCAACGAGATTCGCAACGAGGTAATTGACGACAAGTGTCAATCCCAACAGCAAAACAAATAAGCCCGAGGTCTTAAAGTAAAAGAACAAACTGATCACCGTTAGGAAAATGCTTCTCACCAAAAACTGCTTGTGAATTGCCGAAAATACCACCATCACTAAAATGAAAAACAGCCAAAAATCAAGCTGTGTAAAAATGAGTGGTTCCTCTGCGTTGAATGAAAAAAGCTTGTAAATTATCTCCATAGTTATTGGCTAGTAAGTTCGTCAAATGCTGCTAAATATTTCAAAAAAGCATCAATTAATAATGTTCCTTTTAAATGATATCCGTCTGAGGTGAAATGCACATAGTCACCTTGCATCAATGAATTTCTCCTCCAAGTCAGTGAGGAACCAAGTTCTCCCATTATCCCATAAAAATCCCAAACGGCCATTTGGTATTCTTGAGCCAATTGAAAGATTACCTCGCGTTGTCGTTCTGTGTTTTTATTGGGAGCCCCACGATATTGATTGTCGTTGGGGACAGTCAAGAGTAAGGCGCATTTTGGATTAACGGAAAGGATCATCTTCATCAAAGATTCCAAATTGTTTTTGTAGACCTCCGGACGAAAATTACCAAAGGATGTATACGCATCATTTGTTCCGACTGAAAATACAAACATATCTGGTGGATGAATTTTTAAATCCCTCAAGAAATGCTCATTCCCTAAGTATGTGTAAAGTCCAGCTCCGTTGATTCCAATAGCGTTATAGGTAATTCCCGGAAGTTCATTCAACAATTCAAATCCGTAAATCTCCAATATATTCGGAACGGTGGTATTTTTAACAAATTGCAAGTCCAAGGAATCGATGTAATCGGTAAACGTGATTTCAGAATATCCAAGTTCCACATGATGATAGGTCTCACTCACGAGCAATTCTTGTCCACCAAAATTTAGTTCGTAGGGAAACTCGCCGGTATTGTGATAAATGCGCAATTTATTAAATGGTGGCTTCACCATGGTGCGCATGTGTTTGAAGTTGATGGTAATGACAGAATCTGCACAACGGATCGTAGCTCCAGTTAATCCGTAGTCTAAATCATCGGGATGATCGTTGACAGAGCGGTAAGATTTCCAAGTATTTGGAGAGGAAAAATGATAATTGGAAGGATTGTTGGTTTTCGCTAGTCCAAAGGGAAAAACGAGTCCTCGCTCCCCATTTAATCCCGGCCAATTCGATTGTAAAAAAGTTCGAAAATCATGAGTGTAAATGTCCGCCTGAATGTGTGAGCCACCAATGTGGTAAAAGTTCAATTTTCGATCCTTATTCGCGATCATTTCACTCATTTGCTGATGCAGATATGTCCAATTTGGACTTTCAGCAGAAAAAAACTGAAAGCTATTGCAATCACTATTGATGAAGGCATACTTCTTCGAAATAAGTGAGTCATTGCTAGGAATGACGGAGTAGTCGATGGACCTTAAATCAAGGGTTTGTGAGAAAAGTGCATTCGAACAAAGAAGAAGGAAAATAAAGCAGCGTATCATTCTGCACTTACTTTCTTCGTTGGCACCTGTCCCTCCAGCCATTTTGCATATTCAGCAATGAAAGCATCATAGAATAACTGCGAAGCGTAACTTGCTCCTCGCGGCGTAAAGTGAATGTAATCCCTTCCGGCTAATCCTTGACTGACCCAAGAAGGCATGGAATTTCTTCCTCCCATTGCCGCGTACAAATCCCAAAAGGCTGCTCCCGTTTCATCACAGGTTTTTTTCATTTGGTTTACGCAATAGGAAAGATAAGGGTAGGTTTCGAAAATCCCGTTGACCATGTGGGACATATCTCGGACCAATCACTAAAATCGCAGCACTCGGACGAATTTTCTGGAGGTATTGTAGTTGGCTTTTGAAACTGCGCATGTAATAACGAACCGAACTACTATCTCTAAAAGCATGAACGGAATTACCGCCAAATTGAAGTATGACTAATTCTGTATTTAATTCATTGTGCATTTTTCGAAATAAGGCTGCATCTCCTGCACTGATGGCGTGGCCAGATGAACCGCGCATCGCGACATTCACGACTTGTACACCGATGTCCCCTTCCAAAGCAAAACCATTAAAAACAGGACTTTTTGTTGTACTGAACACGAATCTCAACTTACCAGGAGTTTTCGGAAAACTCAAGTCAAGCGAATGCCCAAGCCCGTCCTTGATCAACGAATCCTCGTGAATTAACTTGTTGTTTTCATATACTTTGACCGCGCAAGGTTTGAAACAAGCGGTATAGAAACAACGTACTTGATTGAAGTCTCTTGCTCTTGTAAATGCCGCTTTCGACGCTTCTATTTCTATCCAACCTTCACTTATTTCTCCGCGATTCGTTTTTGCGGTGTCAATAAGCATGATGGAAGCAGAACCCATGGCGCCGTATTTACGCGTGCTTAACTTCTTGCCCCAAAACGAAGTCAATCTTTCGAAATTACTCGAAAATGTTTGTTTAAATGTTTGCGTATTATACACGTTTGTTGCCGGAATCATCCCAGGTCCATTTCCGCCAAATTGATTCTGAATGCGTTGACGAATGTATCCCGTCATGCGGTCTCCTTCAATTTGTGAATCCCCATAATGGAAGATCGATATTTTGCGTCCGTCTTCAGAAACCGTTTTTAATTGTGTGAAAAATCGAAATAAATTTTGTTTAGCTAATTCATTGAGGTGTAGTGAAGTTGCACTTTCTGTACTTAGTTCTCCAC
>JBEDJV010000100.1:0-5942 GCA_041172545.1 Bacteroidota bacterium
GAAGGAATGTTGAATGCGAAATTGAATGATCAATTCAATCTATTAGCAACCGTAAATTACACGAATGGCCGAATTTTAACAGATTCAGTTCCTTATCCATTAGATCACATTCCACCAACATTTGGAAAAGTCTCTTTAGGATATGTGAATGGAAAATTCCGTTCTGAGTTCTTCGTGAATTATTCAGGTTGGAAAAGAGTTTCGGACTATAATATGATTGGAGAGGATAACTTCGCATATGCAACGGCTTCGGGAATGCCAAGTTGGTATACCTTGAATGCACGTTTGAACTATGCGTTCTCTCAACAGATTTCACTTCAAGTAGCGTGTGAGAATATCTTGAATCAAAACTACCGTTTGTATGCTTCAAATATTTCAGCACCAGGTAGAAACTTCATCATTACCCTTCGCGGACAATTTTAAGTAACTGCTAACAATAAGCTTCTAAAGGTCGGGGAAACTCGGCCTTTAGTTGTTTTTGAGCATCCCGTATTTCTGTTCCTGTGGAATGTAGAAAAAGTGAAAGGCTACGTTGGATGTCTTGGTGATTTTAGGATCGTATGTGTTTCTGTCAGCGTTTGCAGGTAACTTTTCCAACGAAGATTCATACAGGATTATGTCTTTCTCCGGACCGTATTTCCCCGAAGTGTATTCAAAGGTATAGGCTTCCGTTTTATCCGTGCCGAGTCCATCGAACGTTTTCCACTCAAAAACTTTACGCGGTGTATGATTGGTTACGGTGAAAACATCGCGGAAATTGGCATTGCGGATGCGATAGTCTACCAGTATATCTTGATAGGATTCCGCACTAATCGATGCTAAATTTACTTTTAAGGGAACTAAAGCGGAAGACGGAATGGCAATAGGAGGGGAGATGAGTTTTAATCCACCATCGTAAAAGAAAATGTAGTTATAATTTCCCATAAAAGCCATCTCGGCCGCTTTGGCTGGATTCTCGGATTTCATGGCTTCATCCATCGCAAATTGCTTGCGATTCACTGCGATGATCGCATCTTCTTTTCCATCAGCATCAAGGTTTCCTTTGATGATCTCTAAGGTGTATTTTTCGGTTCCCAATATCGATAAGCTAGACTCTACATGTCTTTTTGCATATTCGTTTAAAGGCAATTTAGAATAATCCTCCTGTGGTTTTTCATCAAAAACTTCCACATCTTTCTTCACATCTTCACATGAAGGTAGGACCACGGCCATAAAAAGTAGGATCAAAATAGCTTTCATTTTACAAATATACAATTCTCTTCAGTGAAAAATACTGATTTTATTGATAATTTTAAATACTTGAAAAACAATTAATTAAGTGTAATTATTTAATGAATCACACGATTAATTTACAACTTTTGAAACCTTGGAATGATTCTTGGCGTAAAGACTCCCAACAAACAACAAAACGATGACAACTTCTTTACAATCCCTTAGAACAAAATCAATTAGCCAAGCTAAATTGAAGCTATCTCAACACAGAGAATTAGGAACGAATAGTCCAATGAATGTTTTTGAAGTAGCAGAATTACTAGATAGTATTAAAAACTACGAATACAAAAGTCAAGACGAACAAAAATCGTTTGACTTGATCCTCAATTAATAAGAAGAGAATTTATAAGTAAAGGAGCCTTTCAGAAATGGAAGGCTTTTTTAATGCTCAATAACCGCAGATCCAATCAGTACACCATCTAAGTACCACGCCGCAAATTGTCCGGGTGTAATTCCTTTTTGCAGGCTATCGAAAAGAATGTAATAATCATCGTTTTTCTTTAGTAAAGTACCTGATTGAAAGGCTTGTCGGTAGCGTATCCTAATCTGACACTTTAATCGATTTTCTTGGTCAAATTCTGTAGATCGATTGATCCAATTCAAGGTACTCGTCTCTAATTTGAGCGCAAGTCGATTCAATCCTGGGTGTTCATCCGTTTGACCTGAATATACCGTATTGGTATCCGTATTGATTCCAATCACAAAACTTGGTTCCGGACGTCCACCGATATGCAGCCCTTTTCGTTGTCCAACGGTATAGTAATGTGCTCCTTGATGCGTTGTTACTTTTTGACCATCTGTTTCTTGGTATGCAAACGGCGCCGCTAATTCTTCTACATGCGCTTCGTCTCTCGGGATGTCCGCATACGCCAAGAATTGTTGCATGTCCATTGGAATCTCAATGACATTTCCTTGTTTCGGTGCTAGTTGCTGTTGAAGAAAGGTTGGAAGGGCGATTTTCCCCACGAAACAAAGTCCTTGTGAATCCTTTTTAGTCGCCGTCACTAAATCGTGTTTTAACGCGATTTCACGCACTTCAGATTTCTCTAATGCGCCAATTGGGAAGAGTGCTTTGGATAGTTGCTCTTGGCTAATTTGACACAAAAAATACGATTGATCTTTGTTTTTATCGGCACCAGCCACTAAACTAAACGTTCCATCAGCATTCTCTTGCTTTTGACAGTAGTGTCCTGTCGCAACAAAATCCGCTCCCAACTCCATCGCTGCTTTCAGAAAAACATCGAATTTGATTTCTCTGTTGCATAAAACATCCGGATTGGGTGTGCGTCCGCGTTCGTATTCTGTGAACATATAATCGACGATGCGGCTTTTGTACGCTTCACTTAAATCGATGACTTGAAACGGTATGCCTAACTGCTGAGCAATCAAAAGCGCGTCGTTAGAATCATCAATCCATGGACATTCATCGGATAAAGTCACCGATTCATCATGCCAATTTCGCATGAACATACCAATTACTTCGTACCCTTGTTCTTGCAATAACAAAGCACTTACACTGGAATCTACTCCGCCAGAAAGTCCAACAACCACTCGTTTCATATAACAAAGTTACACAAAGGGACGTTGAGAAAAAGGTAAATAAGGGAATTATTCCAAAAGAATCACTTATTCAGCCTCTTTCTGACAAATTTTGGTGACACAGTTCATTCCATCAATCGCTGCAGAAACGATTCCACCCGCATATCCCGCTCCTTCTGCACACGGATATAAGTTTGTTACATTTGGATGCTGCCAAGACTCAGGATCTCTAGGAATTAACACAGGAGAAGACGTTCTGGATTCAGGTGCGTGAATGACTGCGTCATTCGTGACGAATCCAGGCATTTTTTTATCGAAGTCGATGAATGCTTGTCGGAGACGATCCAATACAAATGGAGGGAAAATAGCATCCATTTCTACGCTTACGATTCCAGGTTGGTAAGAACTTCTTGGAAATTCAGTTGATTTTTTTCTTTGAACGAAATCTTTCAGGCATTGAGCAGGAACTTTTTGTGTCTTTCCAGCGGCTTCCCAACTTGCTTTTTCAATGGATTGTTGAAATTCAAGGCAAACAAATGGACTTTCAGGATTGGAAAAATCCGTTGGATCAATACTGACGACAATTCCTGAATTCGAATAAGGGTTGTTTCGTTTAGATGGAGACCAACCATTCGTGACAACTTCCTGTTCATCTGTTGCACATGGAGCGATGATTCCACCCGGACACATGCAAAATGAATAGACACCTCTTCCGTCAACTTGAGTCACTAAGGAATAAGAGGAAGGAGGAAGGAATTCGTCGTTTAATCTTCCGTGGTATTGAAGTTTGTCAATAAATTCTTGTGTATGTTCCACTCGAACGCCAAGAGCAAAGGGTTTTGCTTTGACTTCCACGTTTCGCTTGTGCAATAGTTGGAAGATGTCTCGTGCGGAATGTCCAGTAGCCAAAATCACATTTTTTACCTGAACCTTTACGGTTTGATTCAGTTCAAGTTCAACTATGCGTCCGTTTTCAATAAGTACGTCGGTCAGTTTGTGTTCAAAGTGAATTTCTCCACCACAAGCAAGAATTTGTTCCCGAATGGCGACGATTAACTGAGGCAGTTTATTCGTTCCAATGTGTGGATGAGCATCGACTAAAATATCTTCTGTTGCGCCAAATTGAACCAGTAACTGCATCACTTTTTGGACGTCACCTCTTTTTTTCGATCGCGTATAAAGCTTTCCGTCTGAATACGTTCCAGCACCGCCTTCACCGAAACAATAATTCGATTCCGGATTTAAAATGGATGATTTGGTTAATTGTGCTAAATCACGTCGTCTGTTTCTCACATCCTTTCCTCGCTCAAAAATTACGGGTTTTTTGTTGCTCAAGATGGCTTCAAGTGCAGCGAAGAGTCCAGCAGGACCAGCTCCAATAATGTGAATTTCTTCCACATCTTTTACGGATGGAAAGTGGTAGGAATCAAATCGTGGACTTTCTACCTCGTCAACCCACGCTTCGAATGAGGCATTGACTTTGATGTGTCTATTTCGAGCATCGATGCTGCGCTTACGCCATCGATAGGTTAATTTTTGAGCCTTGGAAATGCCTAATTCTTGACGAATGCGATTCTCTAAATACTCAGGATCTTTTGCCTCTTCTGGCGTGCAGGAAAAATTCAGTTCGTTCATTATCCTTCAAAAATGATGGAAAAAGACCATCCACGGTTATATAAACGATCAATCGGATTTGCGACTGTGGTGAAATCCTGAATAAAACTATTCTTAAATCCTTGAGAATATTTTAGTTCCATTCCAAACTTGAAAAAAGGAGCAAAAAATTCAATCCCAGCGCCAATTTGACCTTGCCAGTCATTTCGTTTGATTTTGATAAACGGATCATAGAAATTTTGAGAGGCATCTTCCTGAGATTGTAAATCCATGGAGTATTGCATGCCAATCAACGAATACGCCGTGAAGTTGTTGTAGCGTCGTGTGCGGAATTGCAACATCATGGGAAAATCTAAATTCGTCGAGTTAATGCGCTGTTGTCCGATTCCTTTCGGGAAATTAAATGTGTCGATGCTCGTATAATTCAATACACGTTCTTGAAAGGATAGGGTAGGAATGAAACGAAAACGAATGGTTGGTGTCCCAAGTTTAACGGTCGTTAAAATCCCTAATTGTCCACCCGGTTGTGCATCGTTCGAAATGGATTTAATTCCATATTGTTCGAAGGCGTTGATCTTTGGATAGACATTAAAATCGGATGAATTGACGCCCAGCATAAAACCAAAATGAATGAGTCGTTTATCGAAATTCTTATACAGTTGTTGCTTCGCCTTTTGTGAAAAGCTAAAGGAACCAATGAGTAAAAAGAGAATAATGATGCGTTTCATGCAATGTATAACGTCAACTTATGGACTTTGTTGCTTTAATTTTTCGTCCCAACATAAATACTAGAAATTCCACCGCTTAATGGGATGATTTTCACAGTGGTATATCCTACTTTTTCCATCACGGCTTGCATTTCTTTTCCTTCTGGAAACGCAGCAACACTCTCAGGTAAATAGGCATAGGCACGTTCATCCTTCGAAATGCGTTTTCCGAAAAACGGAATGAAATATTTTGAGTAGAAATTGAACAATTGTTTGATTGGGAAGGCCTTTGGTTTCGAGAATTCAAGAATGACAGCTTTTCCACCTGGACGCAAAACACGGAGCATTTCACCAAGTCCTTTTTCTAAATTTTCAAAGTTTCGAACGCCAAATCCAACGGTTAGTCCATCAAATTCACCATCTTCAAACGGTAAATTTTCAGAATCCCCCAATTGCATGGAAATGATATGGTCGTGCTTACGTTTGATCATTTTTTGTTTTCCCACTTCCAACATTCCGGAGGAAATGTCTAATCCAATGATGTGTTCAGGATTTAGTTTCAAGCAAGCGATGGCAAAATCTCCCGTACCTGTAGCGATGTCCAATAATTTCTTTGGCTGAATGGATTTCAGTTCCTTTACCGCTCTTCTTCTCCAAATGTGGTCAATACCAAGGGAAAGAAAGTGATTTAAAAAATCGTAATTCGCCGAAATGTTATTGAACATTTGCGCAACTTCCTCTTTTTTCGATTTGTCGGTATTGTAGGGTTTAACCACTTTAGGTTCCATGTTTATAAGAGATTGTTTACTT
>JBEDJV010000101.1:0-5927 GCA_041172545.1 Bacteroidota bacterium
GCCACTGATATTGCCTGCAGGCAAATTCACAAACTGCCCTGTGGGATTCAGGATTTTGTCCGTGATTTTGTATCCTCTTGCTGAATAAGGTTTTAATCCGAAAGCAAGTCCCATGTTTTTTTTAATTCTCACACCGATGGCAATGTGATCAATCATTCCTGCGAATCCGATTTGGGTTTTCGTTTGTTCGGAGTAATTGGAAATTCTCGATTGAATGCCATAAGAGTATAGGGTATTCCCTGTGCTCAGTGTATTGTACGTGGCTGGATTGTAAAAATTTAAAATGGTTGAGTCGAACACGTTGATCGTGTTTTTACCTAAGGCATCGAAAATCCCATGGTTTTGAGCAGAACTTTCACCGAGTCCGTAGTAGGAAGCGGGTTGGTTCGTAGTGGATTGCGACCAAGTTTGTGAGAAAGCAAAAAGGATAAGGAAATTAAAGAGAATCTTCATTCAGACGGTAAATTTCTAGAATTCCTTCTAGGGTTAAGTGTTCGAGTACAAAGATGTTACTTTTTTGCTCGAAATCAAAATATCGTGCGTCTCCTCCAGTGAGGTAAACGTCTAAATCTGTAAATTTTGTTTGGTAAAGTTCAATCAGTTGAGTGATTTCGGCTTTCCAACCGTTAAATACGCCGCTTTCGATGGATTCTTTCGTGTTTTTCCCAATCAAATTAGACTTTGCATTAACGGGAATCAGCGGGAGTTTTGCTGTAAACGTTTGTAAGGAAAGCGCGCGAATGTTTAGTCCGGGAGAAATCGATCCTCCTTCATACACTTGACGTTCATTCATGAAGTCGCATTTGATGCACGTACCGAGATCAACGACTAATTTTGCTTTCTCAGGATTTTTGTTCGCCACGGCAGCCATATTACATAGACGGTCGATGCCCAATGTTTCCGGAGTCAGGTAGTCAAGTTGATAGGGTAGCTTCATGTTCGCATGGATGTACAGCTTGTTTTGAAAAAAATCTTCCAAGTTTTTTTTCCATTCATCCGATAACACAGACGAAATCACGATGGGAATGTTACCGTCAAGTTCCTTCCAAGGAAAAGAGCTCAATTCGAAGCGTTTAACACCTGTAATCAACCCTTTTTCGACGATTCCAAGCTTTACTTGCGTATTCCCGGCATCCAATAAATAGGCAGTTGTTTCATCGTGCATGACACAAAGTTAAGTCTCTTTCAAAGAAAATTACCCGACTTTTTGATTAGAAATAAAAAAAAGTGTTAAATTTGCCCACCAATAGTTGGTGCCTTAGCTCAGTTGGTAGAGCAAAGGACTGAAAATCCTTGTGTCCCTGGTTCGATTCCTGGAGGCACCACTAACCAAAAGTCCTGACGGAAACGTCGGGACTTTTTTGTTTCTAATTGTTCTGCATTAATACATCTAAATCGTAGCGGGCGGCATTTTTTGAGATGAAAAATTTGTCATTCTTTTTCCCAAGGAATAATTATCTTGAAGCTCCAAATTTTTATTCTATGAATCGGTCACTATTTTTTGTCGCTTTTCTTTTCATGACATTCATCTCTTCTTGTACAAATAGTATACAGGAAAAACAATTGAAGGAAGTCACAACGCTTATCACAAAGAGAGATTCATTGGAAAATGTATATGCTCAAAATAAATTCGACTCTTTGAATTATTGGAGACTGGAAGCTTCTAACATTGAAATTACCATTAAAAGAAATTATGTAGCGAATAAAGTGGACAATAAACTTTCCGCAAAGATGAACCGCTTCAAGTCTATGCAAGAAATCATCGACGCCGAAAGTGAATTAGGAGGGGAAGGTGAATACGAAGAGGAGGAAAAAGAATTGACATTAGGTCGACGAATGATGTTGTTAAATAGGGCATTTCAAAAAGTGAAAAACGGTCTTGATAACTTACGTACGGATTTGAAAAATAATGTATTAGAAGAAGCGCAAGCAAAAACCTACATTCAAGCCGAAAGCATCAAAGTGAAAAAAATCGAAAATCAGCTGACTCAATACCTTTTCGTCAAAAACACGGAACTAAAGGAATACATTCAATTGTGTAAAGAGTTTCGTGCTTTCGCCGATTCGTTAACCAAAAAACCTTAACGGATCAAGGTAATAAACCCTTGTTTCTTCACTTCTGTTCCGCCGAGCATTACTCCGCTTAACAAATAAAAATAAACACCATCTGTGTGTGGTTTACCATCTGTGGAGAGTCCGTCCCAAACGGCTACTCCTGTTTGATCTTCGAGTATGCTGACTAAATTACCCCAACGATTGAAAATCGAAATGTCATATGACTTAAACGCGGGGTAGGGAAGTATCACGAAATCATTGACTCCATCGCCGTTTGGTGTAAACACGTTTGGAACCCAAATGTCTGGATCACTGACGTAAACGGTTGTTTCGTACGTGGAAATACAGCCTAATTGATCTACAACTGTGAGTGTGATGACATGTGGACCTCCTTGAGAAAAGGATGTTGTCGGTGCGGTGTTCGATGTCCAAGTGAAGGAAGTATCTGTGTCTAAATTCCAGGTCCAACTGACAATCGAAGCATTTGTAAATGTTGACTGATCATTGAAATTGATGATGCCATTGATATCGGCGTAAACTGGATTTGGCACAAAAAAGGCATCCAAATCATCATCATTAACGGTAATCGGATTCAAGGGTAATAGAATCTGACATCCAACGGAGTCAAAGATGGTAATACTTGGTTGGTACGTTCCCGGTGTAGCGTAAAAGTAATTGAAATCCAAAGAATCTGAATAGCTCGTACCATCGCCTAGGTTCCACACCAAACTATCGATGTTGGAAACGTTACTCAGGTAAAAGAGAGCTCCTTGAGCACAAATCGTGGCGTCTTGAAGCCAGTTTGGTGTGCCCATTGGTCCGCCAATCGAAATGTAGTCAAGTACCGTTGAATCATCTGTACATCCATATTGATCGGTCACTATGAAGTTTAAATCAAAGGTTCCATTCGTTACGAGGGTATTGGATGGATTTTGAAGAATGGAATTATTTCCATTTCCAAAGGACCAATTCCAAGCGGTGATGTCACCATAGGAAAAAGAGGAATCCTGGAAATTACAGAAGATGGGTGGACAATCGTAATCACCATTTGCATTTGGAACGGCTCCAGTAAAGTAGAAATTCGGAATGGCCAATGGAGTGGACATGATCAAGGTGCGATTCAGTGTGTCCTTACAGCCGTTACCATCCGTTGTTACAATTGTTAACACGTGTGAATTCGATAATTGTCCGTTATTTGGATTGGTCAATGTGACAAGGGTGTCCATGCTTGTGCCAATGGTCGAACCGTTGAGAAACCATTCATAAGTTAAGGTTCCCGTTCCAGTGGATTGATTGATGGTCAAATTCGTATCCAAATCACAAAAAATACTATCGATGTCGAAGTCAGAAGTTGGTTTAGTAATGGTAATCGTGACGCCAGTTGGAAGAGATGTGCAACCAAATATATCGGTAGCGACAATGGTTGCTGAATAAGCGCCTTCACCGTTAAAGGTATGAGTGATTGGCTGATTGACATTATTGGTGATTAGTATGGAATTATCATCCGAAAAACTGGTGCTAAAGGAACTCAGGGGAAGTCCATTGGAAAGACTAAAGGATGTGTTGGTAAACGGAACCGTAAATGGTGAACATCCACTATAGTTGTTCGCAAGAATTCCTGCGATGGGTTTATTCACCACCTTTACTGTATGCGTAATCGTAGATGAACACCCCACACTATTAATCACCATGTGGGAAATGGTGTAGTTTCCAGGAGCGGGGTAGGTATAGGAAATATTCGGACCATTGTGAATAGATTGTCCATTTCCCATATTGTAATACCAATCATTTACCGGATGTGATCCCGTTGCTCCAGCCCACGAAGTACTAATGTCTGTTAAATTAATCGCTGTCCCATTGCAAACCGTGTCGTTCGACATCGTGAACTGACTCGCAAGTTGAGAAATGGTAATGGTCGACATAATACTATCGGAGCAACCGGTTGTATAGTTGTTGATGACCTGTTCAATGTTGTAAGTCCCGTAAGTGGAATAGGTATGGCTTGTGTTACCACCATTGGGGACATCGAGTTGGGCATTGGTGAAATTGACATTCGGAGTATTGTCAAAAAACTCGTAATGCATGTCGACATTATCAGAAAGAACGCCATGAATGGAATTGTCATCGATGGCCACGTTAACGGGAAAAGAACTCGGATTGCAAAATAGAAAGGCACTCGGAGAAAATTGGGCGATCGGTGCGAGAATATAGACGGCGTCTTCGACGATTAAGGTATCCTTACAACCCCTAAAGTCAGCAATAAACATGACGTCAAAATAACCGGTATCTGATTCAAATTGGTGTGTTGGATTCTGTTCAATGGACGTACCATCCCCAAAATCCCAAAAGTAAGTGACTTCATTGGCGTTATGTGGAACAGAGATATAGGTCGAACTAGTAAAGATTACATCATCGTTAGAACAGGCAATCAAGGGAGTATAGGTGAAATTAACAGAGTCGATGTGTCCAACAGTCACATAATCATTTTTAATGATCGTATCCGTACAGCCAGATTGCGTGGTGATGATTAATTGCACATCGTAAACGCCAACTTGGTACGTTTGTGCGGGAGGGAAATGACCATTGAAGGTTTGACCATTCCCAAAGTTCCATTGCCAAGAAACGATAGGATTGGAGGGCGTGAAAGAGGTATCAACGAAATTGACAATAAGTGGATCACATCCTGCTGTGTCTAACGCGAAGAATCCAGCTTCCACATTGGTCATGTTGATGTAATCATTCAAGGTTGTTGTACCTATACATCCTGCCGCTGTAGTTAACGTCAGGGTGACATCGTACAATCCACTTTGCGTATAGAGATGAGGCGGCGGCGTTAATCCAGTGTAGTTTTGACCATCTCCAAAGTTCCAAACATAGGTCCCAGGAATAGTGGTGCTACTTGTAAATTGGATCGTTCCAGGCGCACAGTTTGACGTTGGATTTGCACTAAAAATTGGATTCGTGTTCGCTTGGATATTGATGGGCTGTGTAATGGTCGATGTACAACCAGAACTTGTATTTTGTGAGGTTAGCTGAACGGTATACGTTCCAGGGGCATTGAACGAAAACGATGGATTCTCTACGGAACTTGTTCCTTGCGTGCCAAAATTCCAACTCCACGCATTCGCTCCAGCAGTTGAATTATCTTGAAAAGAAATTGCTTGTCCGACGCAGCCAAAGGTAGGAGCGGTGATTCCAGCTTGGAAATTTGCCACTTGAATACTTTGTGTGCTCGTCGCTACACAGGAAGTTGTTGTATTCGTCACATTTAGTGTGATGGTGTAACTTCCCGCAGCATTGTAGGTGACATTTGGTGGATTAGCTGCTGTTGAATTTTGACTATTTCCAAAATTCCAAGCATTGCTAAAATTTGCTCCCGAAGAAGAGCTGTTTACAAAGGACAAGGTCAGGGGAACCGTACATCCCAATCCGTTTACTGAAAAGGCAACGATGGGCAATGGATTCACGGTAATGTAAGCTGACTTAATTTCTGCATCCACGTTGCCATTGGCGTTTGTGACAACCAAGGTAACGGTAAATGTTCCCGCGGTGCTAAACGCGTGAGAAGGACTAACTTGAGTAGAAAGTGCCCCATCACCAAAGTCCCAGGCACTAGAAACGATGGCACTTGTTCCATTTGGAACAGAGGTATTCGTAAAGTTAACGGGGACACCAACACAGACTACCAAAGGACTCGCAGTAAAATTTGCCGTAGGAGTTTGCGCACGTGAAAAAAACGTAAAAACAAGAAAAAGTACGGCAATGAGAATGCGCATGTAGGTAGTTAGTCGGTTTAGGTATTTGCATTAACGCAAAAATGCTGTTTAAAGTTGCTTAAAAGCTCATTTTTGATGTAAATAAATTTCACCAAA